>DASPRL010000376.1 GCA_035624475.1 Terriglobales bacterium | reverse complement strand
ACGAACCAACGGCGAAACGCACGCACGAAGTTGTTGGCGTGGTAGCTTCGGGTCTGCAACTCCGGCATCAAGCCCTCCCGGGCATAGAGTTCACAATCGACACTAAGGTCAAGCCATTTAGAATATCCACGGCGAGGCGCTCTCGTACAGCAAAAAATCAGTTAAACCGGGCAAAATGAGCACCCTACGGCGTCCAGGACGCAGCGAACCGGCCCCCCGGAAGACCCAACGGCGGGGCCCAAGACCTTCCCCCCATGGGGGCAGCGACTGGGACCAGCGCTATCGCGAGGGCGCCCACAAGTGGCGCCAACCCGACCCCTTCCTGCCCACCGCTTACCGCAAGTTTATCGCACCCGGTCGTCCGCGGCCAGGGAGGGCGCTGGATGTCGCAGGGGGAGTCGGCCGGCACGCTCTCTGGCTGGCCCGGCGCGGCTGGCAGGTGACCATCGCCGACCTCTCCCGGGTGGGCCTGGCCGAGGCCCGGCGACGCGCACGCCATGCCGGGGTCAAGCTGACGCTGCGGCGGAGGGACCTGCGCCGGGGCAAGCTGCCGCGGGGACGCTACGACCTGGTCCTGGTCTTCTTCTTCCTGGAACGCAAGCTCTTCCCTGCCCTGGCGCGGGCGCTCAACCCGGGAGGCATCCTCCTCTACAAGACCTACACGCGCCCGCAACGCAACCTGGGCATGGGCGGTCCCAGGGACCCGAGCTTCCTGCTCAGGAAGAACGAGCTGCGGCGCGCCTTCCCGGGACTGAAGGTCCTCTCCTACCGCGAGGTCGTGGAAGCAAAGGCATTCGCCGAATTGGTGGCGCAGAAGGCTTGACTCGGCACTGCGGCCACTCGATCACACCTTGATGAAGATCCGCTTGCGATCGAGCAGCCAGGCCACCACCAGGAACAGCAGCACGTAGCTCAGCCCGTAGAGCATAGAGTTGAAGTAGGGATCGGGGGTGAGGTGCGCGTAGAGGCCGCCATAGACGATGTCCTTCACCCGCCGGCCGCCCAGGGAGTGGTTGACGCTCAGCACCCCCAGGAGTGTGGCGAGGCAGTAGATGGCCAGAGGATTGACGCCGTACCAGACGAAGGGTTGCGCCCACTTCCTCCAGCCGCGCACGTCCACCGTCCAGTAGCAGAGCGCCAGCAGCGCCAGCGCGAAGCCGGTCGTGAACAGCACGTAGGAACTGGTCCAAAGGTTCTTGTTGATGGGAAACCACAGGCCCCACAGCCTGCCCAGCCCTAACCCAATCACCGCGCCCACCAGCAGGCCTCGGATGAGCGAGAAGCCGCTCTTCTCTCGTATCCATTCCCCGGCGAAGACACCCAGCAAGCAGCTCGCGACCGCCGGGAGGGTGCTCACCAGTCCTTCCGGATCGAAGCGGTGGGCCACCCAGAGATGGTTATAGAGCAGCGTACGGTCGACGTAGCCGGCCAGCGAGCCATCCATGGTCAGCACGCCCGCCCCGTAGCCCGGGACCGGCACCAGCTTCAGTAGCGCCCAGTAGCCCAGCAGGATGGCGGCGGCGATCGCCGAGCGCAGCCTGCGCCCGCAATAAAGCACGGTCAGCGATGCAACCAGGTACACCACCGCGATTCGCTGCAGCACCCCCGGAAGGCGCATGGTGCGGAGATGGAAGGGATAGCCCTCGAGGAAGAGCCCCAGCGCGAAGATGATGGCGGCGCGCAGAAGTGCGTGCCGCAGGAGCGCCATCCTCGTCGCTCCCCTGGCCTTGCGGGCCTCGAACGACAAGACCATGGCCACGCCCACGATGAAGAGGAAGAAGGGGAAGATCAGGTCGGTCGGGGTCCACCCGTTCCATTCCGCGTGCTCGAGCGGCCCATAGACGTGCCCCCAGTCTCCGGCATTGTTGACCAGGATCATGGCGGCGATGGTCATGCCGCGAAAGACGTCCAAAGACATCAGCCGCGACTCCGGGATGGGAGTTGGATTCGCCAAGCGCGGACAGTATGATTCTGTACCCATGGGTTCGGCAAACCCCATCCGGCACATCTCCGATACGGCCTTGTGGGTCGCAGTGTACCGCGCCCAGGAGAGCGAGCGCGCCGACGCCGTCTTCCGCGACCCCCATGCCCGCAAGCTGGCCGGCGAGCGCGGCCGGCAGATCGCCGCCGCCATGCCCTTCGCCCAGAAGCATTCCTGGTCGTACGTCGCCCGCACATGGCTGGTCGACCAGATTGTGGAGCGCGAGGTGCAGCAGGGCACCGACATGGTCATCAACCTGGCCGCCGGACTCGATGCCCGGCCGTACCGGATGCAGCTTCCCGCTTCGCTGCGTTGGGTCGAGGTGGACCTGCCGGACATGCTCAGCTACAAGCAGGAGATCCTCGCCGCCGACCGCCCCCAGTGCGGGCTGGAGCGCGTGCCGCTGGACTTGCGCGACACGGCCGCGCGGCGCGCCCTGTTCCAGCGGCTGGGAGGCGAAGCCAGGCGCGCGCTGGTGATCAGCGAGGGATTGATCGTCTACTTCGACGAGGCGGGCGTGGCCGAGTTGGCGCGCGACCTGGCTGCCCCAGCCAGTTTCCGCCGCTGGGTCACCGACCTTTGCTCCCCAGCCCTGCTCAAGATGCTGCAGAAGGCCATCGGCGGCGCGCTGGGCGAGGCGGGCTCGCCGCTGAAGTTCGCGCCCCGGGAGGGGCCGGACTTCTTCATCCCCTGCGGCTGGAAGCCGCTGGAGGCCTGCTCTCTGCTGCACACCGCCGCCAAGCTGAAGCGGCTTTCGTTCGGCATGCGGCTGCTGGCCCTGCTGCCCGATCCCGGGGGGCGCAAGCCCGACAAGCCCTGGGGCGGGGTCGTGGTCCTGGAAAACTCTGGAGCCGCGAGCCCCTGATGCAGATTTCAGAATGAAGAATGCAGAATCACTGACGGCTCAGGCGAGCCGCAGCCATTCTGCATTCTGAATTCTTCATTCTGCGATTCTCACTGCTCCTTCCACTCGGGGATGCGTCCCGGGGTCCAGGGCGCGCCCGCGGCTTCCATCGCCTTCTCCAGGTTGGCGACATCCACCTGGAGGAGCGTGCGCAGCTTGCCCAGTTGCTCGCCCAACTCCTGCGAGGCCACCGCGTAGCTGTCGAGGTCGGTCTGCGTCGGCTTGGAGGTGGAAGAGCCCACGTCGCCCATGATGCCGAAGACCCGCCCCTGGATGGAGGGCGGGACATTCTCGTTCAGCCGCGCCAGCACCTGGTCGCCGCGCAGCGCGCGCAGGATCTCTTCGTTGCGCTGGATGAGGGAGTCGGCGGTCTGCAGCAGCTTGGGATCAGCGGTGGGCGTCTGCACCAGGGCCTTGCGCATCTCCTGCAGGCGCCGGTTCAGATCGTTGGCCGTCTCCAGCGTGCCATGCACGGTGCGATAGAGCTCGGTGACCTTGCGCTGGAAGGCCTGCAAAGCGGCGCGGTCGGGGGCGGCCATGGCGTCGGCGCCTTCCACGTACACCTTGAAGGACACGGGGCCGGCCAGGTCGCTCCACTTCCCGTCCGCGTACTGCACCAGCTTGGCGCTGTATTCGCCGGGCATCACCAGGGGACCTTGAGGCGGTCCGCCGAAGAGGTTATCGCCGCCGCCCTCCACCACTTCGGGCTCGGGATACTGCAGGTCCCAGGTCACGCGGTGGATACCCTCGCCGCTGGCGGCGCTCACCTGCCGCACCGGGTTGCCGGCGGAGTCGGAGATCACCAGGTAGATGGCGGGCTTCTCTTCCTGCGCCTCGGCGCGCAACTCCTCCGGCGTGGGGAAGGGGATGGGCTCGCCCTTCTTGGCCAACTCCTTCTCGGCCTCCTGCCGCTTCTCCTTCTTGGTCTTCAGCGAGTCCTTCAGGTAGTAGGTCACGGTGGCGCCGAAGGGCGGGTTGGGAGCGGTGAAGTAGGACTCCCCCTGGAAGCCCTTGCCGCTCAGGCCGAGGGCGGCGGTCTCGAGGTAGAGGTTGGCGTCCCGCATCGGGAAGATGCTGGCAGGCTTCTGCAGCAGCTCGGGAGTGACCGAGCGCAGCGGGGTGATGTCGTCGAGGACGTAGAAGCCGCGGCCGAAGGTGGCCAGCACCAGGTCGTTCATCTTCTTCTGGATGACGGCGTCGCGCACCGCGATGGTGGGCATGCCGCCCTTGAGCTGGATCCACTTCTGCCCGCCGTCCGCGCTGAAGAAGACGCCGAACTCGGTGCCGGCGAAAAGCAGGTTGGCGTCCACCGGGTCTTCCACGAAGGCCAGAACGGGGCCGTTCTCGGGCAGGTTGGAGGCGATGGAGATCCAGGTCTTGCCGTAGTCGGTGCTCTTCAGCAGGTAGGGCTTGAAGTCGGCGTTCTTGTGGTTATCGAAGGCGGCATACACGGTGCCCTCGGCGTGGCTGGAGGCGGCCAGGCGGCTGACGTAGGTCATCTCCGGCACGCCCGGGAACTTGTCGTACTTGGTCCAGGTGGCGCCGCCGTCCTGGGTGGCCTGTACCAACCCGTCATCGGTGCCCACGTAGAGCAAGCCCTCCTTCATGGGCGATTCGGTGAGCGAGACGATGTTGCCGTAGAAGGAGGTGGATTGGTTCTTGGCCACCGCATCCACGCTCCACACCTTGCCCATCACCGCCAGTTTGTTGCGGTCGAGCTGCCGGGTGAGGTCGGGGCTGATGGCTTTCCAGGTGCTGCCGCGGTCGTCGCTGCGGAAAAGATAGTTGGCCCCGAAGTAAAGCCGGGTGTGAGAGTGTGGGCTGACGATGAGCGGCGAATCCCAGTTCCAGCGATAGGGAGGGACTCCCTTGCCCTCCTGCGGCTGGATGCCGGTACTTTCCCCGGTGGCCCGGTTGAAGCGAGCCAGGGCGCCGTACTGCGCTTCCGCGTAGATGGTGTTGGGGTCTTCGGGATCCACCTGCGAACGGAAGCCGTCGCCGCCCTGGGTCACGAACCAGTCGGAGTTGACGATGCCGGCGGCGCTGCGCGTGCGCGAGGGCCCGCCCAGGGAGAAATTGTCCTGGGTGCCGCCGTAGACGTAGTAGTAGGGCGCGCTGTTGTCCACGGCCACGTCGTAGAACTGGGTGACGGGCAGGTTGGACTTGAAGCCCCAGGTGGCGCCGCGGTCGTAGCTCTCGTAGACGCCGCCGTCGCAACCCACCAGCAGGTAGTTGGTGTCGTTGGGATCGATCCAGATGGCGTGGTTGTCCACGTGCTTGGATTTTTCGCCCAGGCGGCGCAGGTTCTTGCCGCCGTCGTCGGAGACCATGATCAGGACGTTGGGCACGTAGATGCGGTCCACATTCTTGGGGTCGGGGATGACCAGGCCGTAGTACATGGCGCCCTGGTCCCAGCGGTTCATCTTCTCCCAGGTGGCGCCGCGGTCGCGGGAGCGGAAGATGCCGCCCTTGCCCTCGGAGGCCTCGACGATGGCATAGACCACGTTGTGGTCGGCGGGGGAGACGGCCACGCCGATGCGCCCCAAGTCGCCGCCGGGCAGCCCGCTGTGCAGCTTGTTCCAGGTAGCGCCGCCGTCGGTGGACTTGTAGAGCGCGCTCTCCGGGCCCCCGTCGATCAGGGTGAAGACGTGGCGGCGGCGCTGGTAGGCGGAGGCGTACATCACGTCCGGGTCCTCGGGATCCAGGGCCACGTCGCTGACCCCGGTGTTCTCGCTGATGGAGAGGACGTTCTTCCAGGTCTTGCCGCCGTCGGTGGTCTTGAACAGGCCGCGGTCGCCGCCCGGGCCCCACAGCGGGCCTTGCGCCGCCACGAAGACCACGTTGGAGTTGCGCGGGTCGATGACGATCTTGGAGATGTGCTCGGACTTCTTCAGACCCATGTTCTTCCAGCTCTTGCCGCCGTCATCCGAGCGATAGACGCCGTCGCCGTAGCTGACGCTGCGCTGGGAGTTCAGCTCGCCCGTGCCCACCCACACCACCGCCGGGTCCTTGGGATCGAGGGCCACGGCCCCGATGGAGTAGGAGCCCTCGTGCTCGAAGACCGGCGTCCAGGTGATGCCGTCGTCATCGGTCTTCCACACCCCGCCCGAAGCCGAGCCTACGTAGTAGTGGGCGCGGTTGCCGGGATCGACGGCGAAGGCCACTACGCGGCCCGAGGTCACCGCCGGGCCGATGGAGCGCAGGGCCAGGCCGGAGAAAGTCCCGGAGGACATCACGTCCTTGGGCTTTTCTTCTTTCTGCTCCTGCTTTCCCTTGCCCTTCTTGGCAGCGGGCAGGTTCATCTGGGCGCCGGCCGGCAACGCGGCCAGCAGGGCCAACATCAGCACGGGAACGAAAGCGGCACGGAAGGATCTCACCGGGACCTCCTTGCGGGAACGGCATTCCGCGAAACCGAGATTTATACAGGAAGGAGCGGCGCCAGGGATAGAAGATTGTTACTAGCGGCGCCGGGCCCCGCGGGAGCAGGTGCTAGAATTCATGGCCGGCTTTCCGGCCAAGGTGGGATCGGCCATGGCAGCGCGCACCCGGGTGCACGGGCACGAAACCAAGCACGTCCGCATCCCCAAGAACTACTGCTTCGTCTGCGGCAAGGACAACCCCGAAGGCATGCACCTGAAGTTCTTCTTCGACAAGAGGAAGAAGCATTTCATCTCGCGCTTCCGGCTGGACGGGCGCTTCGTGGGCCCGCCGGCACACTCCCACGGCGGCATCATCGCCACCGTGCTCGACGAGGCCATGGGCAAGGTCAACAAGCTGCGCTCGGTGATCGCGCTGACGCGGGTGATGGAGATCCACTACCTGAAGCCGGTGCCGCTGCAGAAGCCGCTGATCGTGGAGTCGCGGGAGAAGCGGGTGCACGGCCGCCGCCACATCAACGTGGCCGAGATCCGCAACCTCAAGGGCGAGGTGCTGGCCCGCGGCGAGGCCACCTTCGTCAAGATCGACCCGGTCAAGATGTTCGCCCGGTTCGTGGGCAAGCGGGGAGCGATCGCGCCCTTCCTCCGCCGCGAGCGCGGCACGCGCTAGTCCCCCTTCCGCCCTGAGCAGTCCATTGTTGGAATGGCCTGCTCCCCTGCCTTGAGGACGTGCTAGCATTACCTTGGTTCTTGCAGATTCTTCCCGGAACCCGGCCAGACATTAAATATCCAATGGCGGATTGGCCATGGCGACGCTGTTCAGCTTTTCCAAGTTGCTGAAGCCGGTGAACGGTGACGGGCCTCTTTATGGGAGGCTCCTGGCTTCCCTGGAAGCAGCCATCCAGGAGGGGACGCTGAAGCCGGGTGCGCGCCTCCCCTCCGAACGCGACCTGGCCGAAGAGCTGGGTCTGAGCCGCACCACCGTGACCTCGGCCTACCGCGAACTGGAGGCGCGCGGGCTGGTGCGCGGGCACGTCGGCCGCGGCACCTTCGTCTGCGCTCCACCCCAGGCCGATGAGGCCCCCTTCGCCTGGCGCGGCAAGGTGTCGCTCCGCGCGCAACGCAGCAACGACCGGGACTTCCACGCCCTGCTGCAGGATTCCACCAATCCCGCGCTGATCTCCTTCGCCGCCGGCTGTCCCGCTCTGGACTGCTTCCCCTTCGAGGAGTACCAGCGCATCGCGCAGCAGGTGATGAAGCGCGAGGGCGCGCGCGTGCTGGGCCTGGCGCCGGCGGAGGGCCAGCCTGGGCTGCGCCGGGCGCTGGCGGCGCGGATGGGGATCAAGCTGGAGAAGGTGCTGGTGGTCTCCGGCTCGCAGCAGGCGCTCGACCTGCTGGCCCGCTGCCTGCTCGACCCGGGGGACACGGTACTGCTGGAGCGTCCCAGCTATGTGGGCGCCATCCGCAGCTTCCGCGCCGCCGGGGCCAGCCTGGCGGGCTGGGACGTCCGTCGCAACGACCTGGATGAACTCGAAGACCTGGTCCTGCGCTACCGGCCGAAACTCTTTTATATCAATCCCACCTTTCAGAATCCCACCGGGCGGACGCTGGGGCTGGCAGAGCGCCGTGACCTGCTCAAGCTGGCGGCGCGCTATCGCCTGCCCGTCATCGAAGACGGCGCCTACCGCGAGCTGTGGTACGAAGGGCCGCCGCCGCAGAGCCTGCGCCAGCTCGACGAACACAACGTGGTGATCTCCCTGAATACCTTCTCCAAGGTGCTGGCGCCGGGGCTGCGACTGGGATGGATCGTGGCCAGCGAGAGCATCGTGGGGCAACTG
>DASPRL010000375.1 GCA_035624475.1 Terriglobales bacterium | reverse complement strand
AGGCGCGCTGGCGCCGCGACGGCAAGGAGATCTACTACATCGCGCCCGACGGCAAGCTGATGGCGGTGGCGGTGGACACCGCGGGCGGCGCCTTCAAGGCCGGTCTCCCCACGCCCCTCTTCCAGACGGAGATCACAGCGGTGTCGTTCGCCTTCCATCAGTACGACGTCACCGCGGACGGGAAGAGGTTCCTGATAAATACGCGCCGGCTGCAGGGCGCGGCCGCGCTTACCGTCTATTCCAACTGGGAAACCCAACTGAAGAAGTAGCTAGCTGATACGGCGGGAGGCGCCGGGGCGCCCGGGTTCCTCCGCCGCCTTGTGCGGGCGGTGCTTCTCGTCCTCGTGGCGGATGAGCAGCACTTCGATCTGGCGCAGCAGATCGCGCGCGTTCACCGGCTTGACCAGCATGGTGTGGGCGCCGGCGTGCCGCCAGGAGCCGCCCAGGTCGGGGAAGGCGGTGAGCACCGCGGTGGCCGGCTGGTAGGGCTGCTGCTGGGCGGCGTGCACCACCTCGTAGCCGGACTCGTCCTGCTCCATCTTCATGTCGGTGATGACCAGGTGGTAGGCATGCTGCTTCATCTGGCGCAGGGCGTCGGGGACCGAAGCCGCGGTCTCGACTTCGAAGCCGCTGCTCTCCAGCACTGCCTTCAGGGTGAGCAGGACGGTGAGATCGTCGTCCACGAGAAGAATGCGGCGCTTCATGGCGGCCTCCAGGGAGAGTCGTGAACCGCAAGTGCCCGCTTGCGGGATGTGAGGACCGGCAGCCGAACCAGGCTGGGCTGCGAAAAAAACCCAAGTCTCTGATTGCTATAATACGCCTCGTGGCCAGCTTCTACGTGGAGAATTTCGGCTGCCGGGCGACCCAGGCCGACGGCGCCGCCTTGGAGCGCGACCTGGAGGCGCGCGGGCTGGCGCGGGCCGCGCGCCCACGCGAGGCCGGGGTGGTGGTGCTGAATTCCTGCACCGTGACCGCGGCCGCCGACCGCGACCTGCGCGCCGCCATCCGCCGTATCCACCGCGAAAATCCCGGCTGCCGCATCCTGGTGACCGGCTGCTACGCGCAGCGCGCGCCCCAGGAACTGGCCGGGCTGGAGGGCGTCTCCTGGGTGGTGGGCAACTCCCACAAGCACCGGGTGGCGGAGATCGCGACCGGAAACTTCGTTCCACTTGCGCAGATCGGAGGCCACGCGTCCACGTTCGTGGGCGACATCTTCGCCCACACGCAGCTCATGGCCGCGCCCGTCTTCGGCGCCGGCGCCGACCACACCCGTCCCAACCTCAAGGTGCAGGACGGCTGCGACAACCGCTGCTCCTTCTGCATCATCCCCTCCGTGCGCGGGCAAAGCCGCTCGCTGCCTTTGGAGGAGTGCCTGCGGCAGGTGCGGGCGCTGGTGGATGCTGGCTACCGCGAGGTGGTGATCTCGGGCATCAACCTGGGACGCTGGGGGCGGGACCTCGCACCGGAGTCGCGCTTCGAGGAGCTGGTGCGCGCCATCCTCCAAGAGACGGAGCTGGAGAAGCTGCGGCTGAGTTCGGTCGAGCCCATGGACTGGTCGGACGAGCTGATCGCGCTGATGGCGGCGTCGCCGCGGGTGGCGCGGCACGCGCACGTCCCGCTGCAGACGGGCAGCGACCGCCTCCTCCGCGCCATGCATCGCAAGTACCGGCCCCGGCACTATGCCGAGCGGGTGCGGAAGATCCGCGCCGCCATGCCCGCGGCGGCCATCGGGGCGGACGTGATGGTGGGATTTCCTGGCGAGAGCGACGCCGAGTTTGAGGAGAGCCGCCGGTTCATCGCTTCCCTGCCCTTCACCTACCTCCACGTCTTCACCTACTCTTCGCGGCCGGGGACGCCAAGCGCGGCCATGCCGCGTCAGGTGCCGGTCGAAGTGGCGCGGGAGCGCAATCGCGTGTTGCGCGAGTTGGCGGCGGAGAAGAATCTTGAGTTCCGGCAGTCGTTCGTAGGGAAGACGCTTGAGGCCATCACGCTGAGTGTCTCGGACGGCGAGTGGACGGAGGCGCTGACCGACAATTACCTGAAGCTGCGCCTGCGCGGGCGGCACGCGGCCAACCGCTGGGTCCGCGCGGACATCGAGGCTGCGACCGAGGACGGGCTGGCGGGCGCGATCGGCTGAGCGGGCGCGCTCCCTTGCCCCGTCGCCTGCGGCTCCGGGCTGCTCGCGCGCGGGGTCTCTCCGCGGCACAGTTATCGCAGGCCTGAAGGACCTGCGCCACCCTGTCCGCCGTTCTGCTGTCCCTGCGGGACTCGCCTTCTTCTCCGTACCCTTACCCGGCACTGACGTGCCGGGCTGGGTTCTGGCGCCCTGGCGGGCTGACTTCATCGCACCTCCGGCGATTGTTCAAGCACGACCCAGCCGCGGCAGCGGCGGAAGAGGGTAGCCCCGGGCGTAAGCCCCGGGGAAGGGTCGGCCAACAACCTCGCGCGCGACCGACGCCGAGGCGTAGCCTACGCGGGAAGGAGCGCGCCCTGCCAAATGATCCGATGGCCCGATCGCCCGATGACCCGATGGTAGGGGGGCATGCTATAATTTTTGGGCTTCACAGCTCTCGAATCCTTCGGAGGACGGTATCGACAAGCGTTTTATCCGCATGAACGAGCGCATCCGGGCGCGGGAGATCCGCGTCATCGGCGACGAGGGCCAGCAGATCGGGATCATGCAGCCCTTCGAGGCGCTCAAGCTGGCCCGCGAAAAGAACCTCGACCTGGTAGAGATCTCGCCCACGGCGCAACCTCCGGTGTGCCGCATCATGGATTACGGGAAATTCCTCTACCAGCAGGAGAAGAAAGAGCGCGAGGCCAAGAAGCATCAGAAGGTCATCGTCGTCAAAGAGGTCAAGTTCCGCATCAACGTGGACGACCACGATTACCAGACCAAGAAGAACCACGTGTTGCGCTTCCTGGCCGAAGGCGACAAGGTGAAGGCGACCATCTTCTTCCGTGGTCGCGAGATGACGCGCCAGGGCC
>DASPRL010000374.1 GCA_035624475.1 Terriglobales bacterium | reverse complement strand
GGCCGTGGCCTCGGGCTTGAGCGTGTACTTGTCGAAGTCGAAGAGCACGTCGGCGGCCAGCTCGATGCGGATCTCCTGCTCGGTGACCTTGGCGCCCAGGTCCTCCAGCACGCCGTGGATGCCGGTGCTGGCGCCCACGATGCCGCCGCCCATCCCCACGATGTCCAGGATCTTGGCGTTGGCCAGCGCCGCCTTGGCCGCCGCGTTGGTCTCGGCGGAGTCGGGATCGCTGTACTTCTGACCCTGCTGCCCGTAGCCTGCGCCGGCGGCCAGCAACACCAGCAGCGCCGCCCATCGGCATGATCTCGCCATCTCGACCTCGCTCTACTTGTCCGTGATGGGGACATCCTCGAAGGGTGGCGTGATGGGCGTGATCAGCGTGATCTTGGTCGCATCCGCGGGCGGCGCCGGGAACTTCGCCCACCACAGCCATCCCTGCCCGGGCTTCAGGTCCACGCCCAGGCTGCCAAAAGCATTCGCGTTCGGCGTCAGGTACGCGCCTTCCGAATCCTTGAGGATGAAATACTTCTTGCTCCCGGCGGTCACGTAGAACTTCTCGTAGTCGCGCGCGTCGATCACGCTCAGCGGGATGGGCTGGCCGCTGGTGTTGCGGAAGCGGACCTTCACCGTGAGCACGCCGTCACCGCGCTTGCACTCGGTCAGCTCCGCCACGATGCCCGCCTGGTTGGCGTCCTGGCTCTGGATGGCGGGCGTGGTAGGGGCCGCCGCCGGACCGGCGGCGGGGGTGGCGGCCGGCGCAGCCGCGGGGGCGGCTGCCGGCTGGCTCGCCGTCGTGGTCGTGGTGGCGGGCTCATTTTTGCTGCAGCCCGCCAGCACCAGCAGCACGGCGACGCTCAGCAGCAACGGGGTGGAGGAACGGCGATGGTGCGCCATGGTTCTTGACCTCCTTGGCTTGCGCGATCGGGGCAGCACGACTGCTCGGCCGGGGGGCCCCGAAAGAGTGTCGCAACTTATACGCCATCCCCACCCCGATTTCAACCGCTCGCCTCGCTCACTCCCGGCTTGCAATTCATCCGTTCGGGTGGATAATGGCGCGCTGACAGGAGGCATCTATGAAGCGCATTCTCCTCGCGGGCCTGCTGGGCGGGATCGCCATGTTCGCCTGGACCTCGCTCGCCCACTTGGTCCTGCCACTGGGCGAGATCGGAGTCCAGGAGATCCCCAACGAAGCCCCGGTGCTCGCGGCCATGCAGTCCGCCCTCGGCCAGGGTTCCGGGCTCTATTACTTCCCTGGCATGGGCGTCGGCCCCAACGCCACCCGGGAGCAGAAGAGCGCCGCCATGAACGATTACCAGAAGAAGCTGGACGCCAATCCTTCCGGCATCCTGATCTACCGCCCCGCCGCCAGCGTTAAGGCTCTCGACCCGCGCCAACTGGGCATCGAGTTCCTCACAGAATTCCTGGAAGTGCTGCTGGCCGCCTTCCTGCTGGCGCAGACGCGGCTGGGCTACCTGGGACGGGTGGGCTTCTTCCTGGTGGCCGGCATCCTGGCCGCCCTGGCCACCAACGTGTCCTACTGGAACTGGTACGGCTTCCCCACCAACTACACCGAGGCCTACATGACGACCCAGATCGTGGGCTACCTGTGCGCCGGGCTGGTGGCCGCCGCTCTGGTCAAGCCCAAGGGGTGAAGGCCGTGCGCCGCCTGTCAGCCCGCTCGCTCTGGCGCCGCCTCCCGGCCGCGGCGCTGGTCTTGGCCGCCGCCTCTGCCTTCGCGGGCTCGCCCGCCCGCGAGCCCGCTCCCCGCTTCACCGCCAAGACCATGGGCGGCGAGACTTTCACCAACGCCTCCGTGAAGGGCAAGGTGGTGCTGCTGGAGTTCTGGGCCACCTGGTGCGAGTACTGCACCAGCGAGGAGGCCCTGGTGGACTCCATCGACAAGGAGTTTTCCCCCAAGGGCCTGATCGTCCTGGCGGTGGACGTGGGCGAATCCAAGAAGAAGGTGAAGAAGTACCTGGCGCAGAACCCGCGCGCGGTGCGCATCGTGCTCACCGACGACACCAACCTGGCGGCCATGTACGCCGCCACTTCCTATCCCATCTACGTGGTCATCGACCGCGACGGCAACATCGCCGGCATCCAGCGCGGCGCCGCCGGCGAGGGCGCCCTGCGCCGCCTCCTCCGCCGCGCCGGCCTCGAATCGGACGAGTGAGCCCGCGCCGCGACCCAGCCCGCGCTAGGGCTTGGCCACGACAAACGGCGTGGCCTCGGGCTCGCGGCGGTAGAAGACGCGCGGGCGCTGCAGCGAGCGCTTCTCCACCTCTTCCACCTTCTGCTCGCCCTCCACGATGGTCAGCTCCATGCCGCGCTTCTGCGCCGCTTGCATCAGCGCCAGCTCCAGTT
>DASPRL010000373.1 GCA_035624475.1 Terriglobales bacterium | reverse complement strand
AGCCCAGGTGCAGCCCGGTGGCGATGGCGTTGGGCTGGGTGATGATGAGCAGGTGCCGCCCCTCGAGGGCCTCGGGCTTGCCGACGGGGGTAGCTGCGGGCGCCGCACCTTCAGGCAAGGCCGCCAGCAGCGCGCCCAGCGAGGCGTGGTCGCCCACCGTGGTGGCCACGTACACATTCGCGCCGGTGTAGTACTTCCTGTAGAAGCTCTCCAGGTCGTCGCGGGTGACCGCCTGCACTCCCTGCACCGTGCCCACGGAGAGATGGTCGAGCGACGTGCCCGCCAGCACCCAATCGTCGAGGACCAGCAACCCCAGCAGCTCCTGCTGCTCGAAGCGCAGGTTGGACTGGATGCGCACCAGGGTCTCCTTGCGGATACGGTCGAGTTCGGGTTGGAGGAAGAGCGGCTGCCGGAACATGGGCTGCAGCACCTGCGCCAGGAACTGCGGCAGCGCCTCCCTCGGCACGATCATGGAAAAGGTGGTGGTCTGCTTGTCCACCAGCACCTGCGGATACGCGGCCTCACCCCAGGGCCGCGTGATCTCCGCCAGCTTGTCCTTGGTGACGGGGCTCTGGGGATCGCCGAAGCCGCCTTCCAGCAGCATGCGCGCTACCAGGTTGGCGGTGCCTTCCTTGCCGGCGGGATCGTCGGCCGAGCCCGCGCGCACCATGATCTGGATCTCGTAGAGCGACGAGGGCGAGGGCATGGTGATGACGTTCTGCCTTGGCACGCTCCCCGCCTGCGCCACCGCGAAGTCCGGCGAAAGCAGCGCGGCCGCAGCCACGACGAGCAAGCCGAGTACTGAGTACCGGGTACTGGGTACTTTTCGCATCACCGCACCTCCTGCTTGGGCTGGAGCGCCGCCGCCGGCTTCTGCCACAGCGTGCCGATCACGCGTCCCTGAGCGGTGAAGTACTTCTGGGCGTAGGTGTCGATGTCGGCGGGCTGGAGCGCCATGACCGAGCGCATCAGCTCGTCGATGGAGTGGGGATCGCGGTTGAAGCGGTAGTACCAGGCCACCGCGGTGGCGATGTTCTCGGTGGTGTTGAGCTGCGCCAGGAAATCGTTCTTCACCTTGCTCTTGATGACTTCCAGCGTCCTGGCCGCGTCCTTCTGCTTGGAGAAGTGCTGCAGCGCCTCGACCCCGGCGATCACGTCGCCCTGCACGTCCTGCACGTACCCGTTGCCCTCATTCTGGAAGCGCTCCAGGCTGAGCTCGCAGTCCAGCAGCATCCACTGCGGATCGGTGGAGTCCGGGGTGGCGTACATGGAGAAGTCGGTGACCGACTGCTTCTGGTAGCGCAGCTTCTGGAAGAGCGGCGCGGAGCGCGAGGTCAGCAATTCGCCCAGCACCAGCGCGATGGCGCCTTCGGGGCTCCCGATCCTCATCGCCGGAGTGTGGTAGCCGACCATGAGGTGCGGCGCCACCTCCGCCTCCCAATCCACGTGCACCGGCTTCTCGTTCCGGGGGAAGGGCGGGGTGGGGATCCGGGGCGTGGTCACCGGCTTCCAGCCGGCATACGCTTTCTCGATCACGGGAAAGAGCTTGTCGGGATCGACGTCGCCCACCACGATGATGGCCACGTCGTTGGGGGTGTAGTAGTTGTGGAAGAACTCCCAGGCGGAGTCCCAGGCCTTGGGCATGTTCTCGACGTCCTCGCGATAGCCGATCACGGTGTGTCCGTAAGGATGCGCTGGGAAGCCCGCGGGCGACATCTCCTCGATCATCTTCTCCTGCGGGAAGGAGAAGATGCGGCGATACTCGCCTAGCACCGCGCCCGCCTCCACTTCGAAGACCTTGCGCTGCATGGTGAGATGCTGGAAGCGGTCGGCTTCGAGCGTGATCACGCCCGGCACCTCGCCCTGCGGGGTCTCGACCGGCCCCACCAGGTTCTGGGCGAAGGTGAAGGGGTGGTAGAAGGTGAGGTCATAGTTGGTCCAGGCGTTGTTGTCGGCGCCCATGGCGTTCATGTCGTCTTCGTAGCCGCCGGGCTTGCCGCCATACTCGTGGCGGAACATGATGTGCTCGAACAGGTGGGCCAGCCCGCTCTTGCCCTTCTCGGTCTCATTGCGCGAGCCCGCGAAGACGGGGGTGGCGTAGGTGGCCATGTCCTTGAACTCGGGGGTGGGGATGATCAGGACCTCCAGCCCGTTGGGCAGCTTGTGGGAGTAGATCTTGTAGGGGAAGAAGCTGGCCGGGACCGGCTTCTTGGCGGGCGCGGGCTTGGTCTGCGCCGCCGCGCCCACCGCCAAGAGAAGAAGGACGAGGAGAGCGCTACACAGGCGGAAGGATCGGGACATCGGTTCACCTCGCAGGGACAGGCTGGAAGAGCGGGCCGGGAGCAAGTGAAAATTATAAACCCCGCACGCGTTGGCGCGCTCGCGCCGGGGATCGCAGATTTCAGATTGAAGATCGCAGATTGTTTTTCCTCTGCGCCCTCTGTGTCCGGCGCCTGCCCTGAGCGAAGTCGAAGGGTGGTTAACCGGCCTTTGAGCCCAGGACCTCCGCCAGCAGGGCGGGCTCGGCGTTGCCGCCGCTGATGACGGCCACGCTCGAGCGCGACTTGGGAAGCGCGGTGCGGTGGAAGAGGAAGGCGGCCAGGCTGGCGGCGCCCGAGGGCTCGGCCACCACCCGCGCCACCAGGGCCAGGCGGCGCACGGCCTCCCGGATCTCGTCCTCGCTCACGGTGACGATGTCGTCCACGTAGCGGCGCACGTGCTCGAAGGGGATGGCGCCCAGGGACTGGGTGCGCAGGCCGTCGCAGAGGGTGCGCGTAGTCTTCTCCGCCGGCCACTCCACCAGGCGGCCGGTGCGCAGCGACTCCTGGGCGTCGGCGGCCAGCTCGGGCTCCACTCCCACCACCTTGGTTTCCGGGCGGCTGAGCTTGATGGCGGTGGCGATGCCGCTCAGCAGCCCGCCGCCGCTCACCGGCGAGAGCACCAGCTCCACCTCAGGCAGGTCCTCCAGGATCTCGAGACCGATGGTGCCCTGCCCGGCAATGATCTTCTCGTCGTTGTAGGGCGGCACCATGACGTAGCCGTAGCGCTGCGCCAGCTCCTCGGCGCGCGCCTGGCGCTCGGCGCTGGAAGGTCCCACCAGCACCACCTCCGCGCGCATGGCCTTGGTGCTCTCCTGCTTGATGGCGGGTGCGTTGGAGGGCATGACCACCACCGCGCGGCAGCCCAGGGCGCGCGCCGCATAGGCCACCGCTTGGGCGTGGTTGCCGCTGGAGTAGGTGATGACCCCGCGCTGGCGCTCGGCCTCGCTCAAGGAGACGATCTTGTTGTAGGCGCCGCGCAGCTTGAAGGCGCCCATGGGCTGCAGGCTCTCCAGCTTCAGGAAGACAGGATCGGCGGGTAGGGCGGCCGGGTAGGCAAGCAGAGGCGTGCGCGTGGCCACGCCGCGGATGCGGCCCTGGGCGGCGCGGATGTCGTTCAGCGTGACCATGGGACAGGTTTCAAGTTTCCCGTTTCAGGTTTCCAGTTGCAAGGGAGAATGCAAAGAGCCCACCACAAAGAGCACGAAGGTGTCACAAAGGACACAAGGGGAGTCTCTGTTGGTTTCCTCTGTGTCCTCTGTGATTCAGAGAATCAGACTTCCAGGATCACGGGCATGATCAAGGGGCGGCGCTGGGTCTGCTTGCCGATGAAGCGCTTGAGGTCCTGGCGGATCTTCTCCTTGATGACGCCGTAGTCGCCCTTCTCCTCGGCGCTGGACTCCTCCAGCGTCCTCATGACCACGCCGCGGGCCTGGTCGAGGAAGCCGTTCTCGGTAGCGGCGGCGAAGCCGCGGGTGACGATCTCAGGTACGGCTTCCACTTTGCCGCTCAACTTGTTGATGGCAATGATGGGGAGCACGATGCCGTCTTCGCTCAGGTGGCGGCGGTCCTTGATCACCAGGTCCTCGACCACGTCGCCCATGGAGCCGGAATCGATGCAGACGCGGCCCACGGTGACCTGCCCGGCCTTGCGCGCGCCCAACTCGTCGAATTCCAGGATGTCGCCGCTCTGCGCCATGATCACGGTGCCCACGGCGCCGTGCATGGAGGCGGCCAATTCGCCGTGGCGCTTCAGTTGCCGGTACTCGCCGTGGATGGGGATGAAGTAGCGCGGCTTGACCAGGTTGATGATGAGCTTCAATTCCTCCTGGCTGGCGTGGCCGCTGACGTGGACGGGCGGGGAAGAGCCGTCCTCGTAGATGACGTGGGCCTCGCGGCGGAAGAGGTGGTCGATCATGCGGTAGATGGCCTTCTCGTTGCCGGGGATGATGCGGGAGGAGAGCACCACGGTGTCGCCGGGATCGATCTTGGCGTGCTTGTGGTTGTCCACGGCGGCGCGGGAGAGCGCCGACATGGGCTCGCCCTGGGTGCCGCTGATCAGTACGCAGACCTTCTCCGGGGGCAGGGACTTGAGTTCTCCGGGATGGACGAGCACGCCGTCGGGGATCTCGACGTAGCCCAGGTCTTCGGCGATCTCGGCGGACTCGTTCATGGAGCGGCCGATGAGCGCGACCTTGCGCCCGTACTCGCAGGCCATCTCCACCGCCAGCTTGATGCGGTGGACGGACGAGGAGAAGCACGAGATGAAGAGGCGGCGCTCGCAGCGGGCGAAGACCTCGTCGAACTTCCCGCGCACGGCGCGCTCGCTGGGAGTGTAGCCCTTGCGCTCCACGTTGGTGGAATCCTGGAAGAGGGCGAGCACGCCGTCTTTGCCGTACTCGGCGAAGGCGTGCAGGTCGAAGAGGCGGTTGTCGGTAGGGGTGGGGTCGACCTTGAAGTCGCCGGTGTGCAGGATCACGCCCAGGGGGGTGTGGATGGCCAGGGCCACACAGTCCACCAGGCTGTGCGTCACTTGGATGGGATGCAGGGTGAAGGGCCCGACCTTGAAGCGCACCCCGGGACGGATCTCGTGCAGGTCGGCGGAGTCGAGCAGGCCGTGCTCCTCCAGCTTGTTCTCCACCAGGGCCAGGGTGAACTCGGTGCCGTAGACGGGGACGTTGAGTTCGGAGAGCATCCAAGGCAGGGCGCCGATGTGGTCCTCGTGGCCGTGGGTGAGGACGATGGCGCGCACGCGCTGGCGGTTCTCCAGCAGGTAGCTGAGGTCGGGGACGACGATGTCCACGCCCAGCAGCTCGGACTCGGGGAACATGAGGCCGGCGTCGACGACCAGGATGTCGTCGCCCCAGCGCACGGCCATGCAGTTCATTCCGAACTCGCCCAGGCCGCCCAGGGGCACGACGTGAAGCTTTCCTTTGGGCATGTGGATACTCGATGCTAGCACAGCGCGCACTGGGTGACTTGCTGACTTGCTGATTCGGCGATTTTTCAGTCACGAAATCACCAAATCACCAAGTCACCAAATGTAAACTAAGGTCCATGCCCCGGCCTTCGCGAAACTCGTGGTTGCTGCGGCGCGCGGAAGAGGCGCTGCGCCGCGGCTTCGAGCGCGCCTACGAGACGGTGCGCGTCGATCCCGAGAACTACCTCTTCCACCTGCGCGCCGCCCACGGCCTTCCCGTCACCAGCTTCCAGGGGATGTACGCGCTGCCGGTGGAGCAACTGGACGCGCTGGCCGCCGGCACCGTCCACGCAGGGATGAAGATGGCGGCGCTGGAAGGCGCGGGGCTGGGACTGGGCGGGCTGCTGACCCTGGTGCCCGACCTGGGCATCCTTTCCGTGATCACGCTGCGCACGGTGCAGAAACTGAGCCTGATCTACGGCTTCGAATACAACACCGACGAAGAGGTGGCGGAGCTGTGGATCGCCGCCGCCAGCGCCGCCGGCGTGGACATCGGGCGCGAGCTGGTGGAGCGCGAAGTGGTGAACAAGTTCGTGCCCCGGGTGATCGAGCGCATCGCTGCCAGCGCCAGCGTGGAGGTGGTGGAGAAGTGGACGGCGCGGGTGATCCCGCTGCTCAGTTCGGTGCTGGGCGCAGGGCTGAATTACTACTTCGTGAGAGCCTGGGGCGAGCGCGCCGCCAAACACTTCCGGGAGAGGCACCTGAAGCGCAGGGAACAACTTCCATTACCCGCTTCGCAGCCTTTGTCACTACCTGCGCGTTAGCGATTTCAGATTGAAGATTTCAGATTGCAGATTTCAAACTGCCGGCACTGGAGTAAGAAATCTGCAATCTTCAATCCTCCAGCGCCTTCATCACTGTTGCCGAGGGATGTCCCGTCCCGAACTCGCCCTCCCAGCGCGCCACCACGCAGGTAGCCAGGCAGTTGCCCACCACGTTGACTGCGGTGCGCACCATGTCCATCAGGGGATCGATGCCCAGCAGGATGAAGACCGGCTCGACGGGCAGGTGGAACTGGCCGACGGTGGCGAGCAGGATCACGATGGCGGCGCGCGAGACTCCGGCCACGCCCTTGCTGGTCAGCATCAGGGTCAGCAGCAGCACCAGTTGCTGGCCCAGGCTGAGGTGGATGCCGGCGGCCTGGGCCACGAAGATGGCGGCCAGCGAGAGATAGAGCGTGCTGCCGTCCATGTTGAAGCTGTAGCCGGTCGGCATCACAAAGGCGACGATGCCGCGGGGTACGCCCAGGGCTTCCATGGCTTCCATGGCGCGGGGGAGGGCAGCCTCGGAGGACGAGGTCCCGAGGGCGATGGTGAAGGGCTCGGCCACCGCGCGCACGAAGGCCCGGACCGGAAGCCGCGCCACCAGCGCGATGGGCAGCAGCACTCCCACGAGGAAGACCACCAGCGCCACGTAGAGCGTGGCCAGCAGCTTGGCCAGGTTCACCAGTACGCCCGCGCCGGTGGTGGCCACGGTGTAGGCGATGGCCGCGCCCACCCCGAAGGGCGCGAAGTACATCACCAGGTTGGTGAACTTGAACATGGTCTCAGCCAGGCTGTCGCAGAAAGTCAGAAGGGACTTGCGCTTCTCCTCCTTC
>DASPRL010000372.1 GCA_035624475.1 Terriglobales bacterium | reverse complement strand
GCGCGGCGCATCACGCCGGTGATCCCGTATTTCGGCTATGCGCGGCAGGACCGCAAAGACAAACCGCGAGTGCCGGTCTCGAGCAAGCTGGTGGCCGACCTGCTCACCACCGCGGGCGCCGACCGCGCCCTGGTGGTGGACCTGCACGCCCCGCAGATCCAGGGCTTCTTCAACATCCCGGTGGACCACCTGTTCGCCTCCCCGGTGCTGGTCTCGTACTTCCGGGAGCTGAACTTGCCCAACCTGACCGTGGTCTCGCCCGACGCCGGGGGCGTGGAGCGCGCCCGCTTCTTCGCCAAGAAGATGGACTCGGCGCTGGCCATCGTGGACAAGCGCCGCGTGGAGATGAACGTGGCCGAGGTCATGCACGTGATCGGCGACGTCAAGGGGCGCACCTGCCTCATCATCGACGACCTCATCGACACCGCCGGCACCCTGGTCAAGACCGCCGACGCCCTGCTGGAAGCGGGCGCCACCCAGGTGTACGCCTGCGCCTCCCACCCCGTGCTCTCGGGGCCGGCGCTGGAGCGCATTGCCGGCTCCCGCATCGAGCAAGTGGTGGTCACCAACACCATCCCGCTCACCGAGGCGGGGCAGAAGGAACCCAAGATCAAGGTGCTGTCCATCGCCGGGCTGATCGCCCGCGCCATCCAATCCATTCACGAGGAGACGTCGGTCAGCACCTTGTTCAGTTGATCGAGAGGATAGAAATCATCATGCCAACGACAGAAGCCATTGGAGTAGTGGAAGCACAACCGCGCGCGCAGGAGCGCGGCAAGAACGTGGCCCGCCGCCTGCGCCGCAGCGGCCGTGTCCCCGCGGTGCTCTACGGGGCCAAGAAGGACTCGGTGGCCGTGAGCCTCGATCCCAAGCAGGTGGCCCGCATCCTGCACTCGGAGAGCGGCCACAACACCATCTTCGACCTGCAGGTGGGTCCGGAGCGCACCAAGGCCATGATCGTGGACTGGCAGCTGGAGCCGGTGAAAGGCGGCCTGCTGCACGTGGACCTGAAGCGCATCGCCATGGACGAGCGCATCAAGGTCAAGGTGCCCATCCACCTGAAGGGCGAGGCCGCCGGCGTCAAGACCCAGGGCGGCGTGCTGGAGCAGTTGCTGCGCGAGGTGGAGGTAGAGTGCCTGCCCAGCGACATCCCCGGGCACATCGAGGTGGACGTCACCGAGCTGGTCTTCGGCAAGGTGGTGCGCGTCTCCGAACTGCCGCGCAGCGAGAAGATCAAGTTCCTCACCGACGCCCATTACCCCGTGGCTCACGTCATCTCCATCAAGGAGGAGGAAGTGGCGGCTCCGGTGGAGGCGGGGGTGGAAGCGGCGCCGGCCGAGCCCGAGGTCATCAAGAAGGGCAAGCAGGAAGTCGGCGAGGAGGGCGCGGCCGAGGCGGAAGCCGCGGCCCCGGCCGAGAAAAAGGCCGAGAAGCCCGAGAAGGGCAAGGAGAAGAAATAAGCGGCGTGAAACTGCTTGTCGGGCTCGGCAATCCGGGCATCGAATACCAGTTCACGCCGCACAACCTGGGGTTCCTGGCGCTGGACCGGCTGGCGGAGCGGCACCAGGTCCGCATCAGCAACCGGCGCTGCCGTGCCCTGACGGGCAAGGCGGTGATGGGCTCGGAGGAGGTGCTGCTGGCCAAGCCCGATACCTACATGAACCTCAGCGGGCTGGCGGTGCTCGAGTTGCTCCAGGAATACGAGGCCGAGCCCGGACGCGACCTGGTGGTGGTATACGACGAGCTGGACCTGCCGCTGGGCACGATCCGCATCCGCCAGCGGGGCTCGTCGGCCGGCCACAAAGGCGTGGAGTCGATCCTGGGCGCGCTGGGTACGGACGAGTTCACGCGTCTGCGTCTGGGCAGCGCTCCGGCGCGCGCGGTGAAGGACGGCGCCCGCTACGGGCTGGCGCCCTTCCGGCGCGGACAGCTCAAGGCGGTGGATGCGGTGCTCGATGCCGCCGCCGACGCGCTGGAAGCGATCGTCAGCGAGGGCGTGAGCAAGGCCATGAACCGCTTCAACCGGAAGCCCGAGCCTCCGGAGGAGAAGTCGTAGCAGTGCTCCTGCCGAGGCGGGAGGGAGAAGAAGCGAATGCAACGTACTTACGAAGTCATGTTCATCGTCCGGCCGGACATGCCGGAGGAAGAGGTGGAGAAACTGGTCTCCACCCTGGAGTCCAACGTCACCTCCGCCGGCGGTACGGTGAAGAGCGTGGAGCGCATGGGCAAGCGCCGCCTCGCCTACGTGGTGCGCAAGTTCCACGAGGGCTTGTACGTGCTGTTGACCATCGAGGGCACGGGCCAGGCCATCCACGAGCTGGAGCGCCGCATGCGCGTCACCGAGCCGGTCATCAAGTTCCTGACCGTGCGCGTGGACGAAGAGCAGAAGCGCCTGGCCAAGATCAAGAAGATCCGCGACAGCAAGGTGCGGCGCAAACCGGAGAGCGCGGCAGCGGCTGCGGGCAGTGAGCCCGCCGCGGTTTCGGTCTAAGCGATCCATTTTTTACCGGGAGCGCCTCGGGCGGCTCCCACGAGGAGAATCATGGCTGACGAAAGCAATCCCACAACACCTCCCGCACCGGCCCCGGCGGCTCCGGCGGAGCGTCCTGCCGGCGGCGAGCGGCCCGCGCACGGCGAGCGTCCGGCGCGCGGCCCCCGTCCCGGCGGTCCCCGCGGCGATCGCAAGTTCTTCCGCCGCAAGAAGGTCTGCAAGTTCTGCGTGGAGAAGATCGACGCCATCAACTACAAAGACGTGCGGCTGCTCGGGCAGTTCGTCGCGGAGAGCGGCAAGATCGTTCCGCGCCGATTGACCGGAGTGTG
>DASPRL010000371.1 GCA_035624475.1 Terriglobales bacterium | reverse complement strand
AGAGTTCCAGCACGGCCGCGGCCAGCAGGTGGGCGGAGGAGTGGCGGAAGACCTCGAGCGCCTCCGGGTCCTTGGAGGTCAGGATGCGCAGTTCGGCGTCCTTCTCCAGCGGGCGGGCCAAGTCGATGAGCGAGCCGTTGGTGCGGGCCACCAGCGCGGCCTCGGCCAGGCGCGGGGAGATGGAGCGCGCGATCTCCAGGGCGGTGGTGCCTCGCGGCACCTCGCGGACGCTGCCGTCGGGCAGCTTGATGTGGATGCTCTCGGCCATAGGAGCTTGTGTGGCACAGGCGACCCGCCTGTGCACCGGAAATTTTCAGTCTATCGGAGGCGATGGAAGGGGGTCAACGCCGGGCGGATTGTCTGGGGGCAGGGGTTGCTTGTGATGAGGGGATTGATCGCCAGCTACGCTTTATTCCTCTTCCGCTAATGAAAGTTCAACCAGACGGCCAGCCTTGAACGAGACGGTAAGATAAGCCGGTAGATCACAGGCGCAGGTCGTCTCGTACAGCCATTGCTTCGCGCTGAGCCGCTCCTTGGGCTGACCCAAGTTGGAGAGGACCTCCTTCTCGGTCGAGCCCAGGTGCAGTAAAAGCCCGTTGCCGAACTGCTCCTCCGGGTCGAACCACTTGCTGACCGCGGCGCTGCGCTCATTGGCCTTGATCTCCGCGCTCACCCCCTGGCTCAATGTCAGTTCCTCCACAACCTGGTCCACCCCTCCAACAACGTGCAGGGTAGCTGTCTGGTTGGCGTCGAGGAAATAGCGACCGCCGGTGTGGCCTTCATCGGGTCGGAAGACGCCCTTGCCCAGGAGCCGCTGCACCTGGGAATCCGTGGTAACTCCTACTGTGACCCCAGCAAAACTCAACGGCCAGCATACAGTGCCTTTCGGAGCCGGCGTCGGCGCAGGCTCCGCAACCGGGAAAACGAGCCCGGTGGTCACAATGAGAGCGAGAAGCAGGGTACGCATGGAGTCGCTCCATCTAACTCTCCGCCCGGGCGGGCAGCTTTGCAGTGACGCGGGTCACCGCGCCAGGTTCGTGGCCGGAGCCGTGAGGCACGGCAGTTCTTAGAACTTGGGCGGCTTTTTCGGTTCGACGTGACGCCGGACCGGCGGTGCGGAGCCGAACCGCGACGCGCCGTAGAGCAGCACCGGCTGCAGGTCGTCGGCCAGCACGTCCGGCCAATAGATCTCGAGATAGTCGATGTGCCGGCCGGAGCTGTCGGGCGCCATTCCCACGTCGATGGACTTGCGCAGAGCGAGGGGAGGATCGCCGGCCGCGCCCATAGCCGCGCTCTCGCGCTCGGCCGAGGTCCGCATCTGCAGCCCGGTGACTGCGCGCCCGATGTAGCTCTTCAGGAAACGGCTGGAGTCGGGCCGCACCGGGCCGGCACTGAGGTCGCTGTTCTGGAAGACGAACCGGCTTCCCAGCAGGCTCAGCGCGTTCTCGACGATCTCATTCCGGGTGCGCAGGCCCTCGCCCTTGTCGATCTTGCCCTGGTCGTTGATGTTCAGCGCCGTGCCGTCGGAGAGCGAGATCCACTGGCCGGGAAAGTCCTTGGCCGCTTCCTGCAGGACGTCCTGCCAGGCCTCCTTGTACTTGGCCGGGGTGTAGCCGTCGGCCTGCCACTGCTTCAATTCCCCGCCCTGGTGCGGCAGCATCATCTCCACCGAGACCGAGGTGGGGCCGGCCGCCGCCATCACCCGGAACGCCGGGTCCTTCCCGTAGCGCTGGCTCAGCAGCTTCAGGAACCCCGACCAGCGCTTGAGGTAGAGCTTGTTCCAAGGCATGGGAAACGGCAGGGAGCTTCCGGCACCCGGTCCATAGGGGACGACGAACGTGTCCGTCTTGACGTCTTTGAGCGCCCAGGCGGGAGAGAAGAAACCGGGGAAGATGAGGAGCTGGACCCACTTGTGCTGCGCGTCCGCCTTCGCGAACAACTGGTCGAGCTTGGACCAGTCCGGCTTGCCTTCGGCGGGCTCCACCTCGGACCAGCGGATCTGCAGCGCGGCCCCGCTGATGCAGGGGTTCTCCACCGCCTCCAGCTTCAGCGGCTCCCCCGGCGTGCTGACCAGCACGACGACCAGCCCTGCGGGCGTGGCGTCGCCGACGACGGCGCAGGCCATGCGTTCCTGGTTCTGATGCTGCCGAGATGGGGAAGGCTTTTCCTGAGCCGGGAGCCGGCCCACCAGAAGAAGCAGACCCAGAAAAAGCGGAACCGCAGACCGAAGCCGTGCATGCCGCATACGGTGGCCTCGCTAGATTGTGAGATGGGCGGGCATCTTACAACCGGGCTGCGCCCAGGCGTATCCGCCTAAAGAGGGGTGCGGGGCCGACCTCGGCCGTCAGGGCAGCCGCGCCGTCGCTTCCCACTTGGCCTGCCCGGTGAAGTGGCGGCGCAGCCCGGGATAGAGCCAGCGGAAGAAGGTCACGAAGGCGGCAAGGTAGACGATCCCGCCCGCGACGAAGGTCCAAATCGCCGGGCGGTGCAGGAAGAGCATGCTGAAGAAGGTCATGACCATCCACACGCCCAGCGCCACCACGGC
>DASPRL010000370.1 GCA_035624475.1 Terriglobales bacterium | reverse complement strand
CCAGGCCGCCGCTCCACCCACCAGCGCAAAAATCACGAAGAAGACCCCCGTGACCTCCAGCCAGACGCGGTGCAGCACCCGCCCCAGGGAGAGCGCGGCGCCGCGCACGCCCTTCCACAGGGCGCCCAGCAGGCGGCTGCGGCGGGCCGCCCGCGAAGCCACCCGGCCGGCTACCTGCGCCGCCACCACCGCCTTGCGCGAGGTGGGAACCTCCGCCACAGCAGGGATTCTACCAGCCCTTCCCCGCCAGCCCCGCTGCGGGAAGGCGCCCGCCGCACAGGGGGAGGTGACGGGAATCACAGCGGGGAGGGGCGGTGTCTACTAGTGTAGAGGTAGGCGGACACGCTCATCAGCCGAGAGCGGGGAGGTGTCCCATGGCAACGCCAGCCAGGAAGTACCCCATCCCAGAAGAAGAACGGCAGTTTCAGGTGGTGGCCGCGCCCGCGCGCGTGCGCGAGCTGTTCGACGACAGCCTGGTCGAGTCTTCGGGCCGCCTCAAGACCCGCACCGGCTGGACGGTGATGCTCTCCTTCGTGCTGCAGGTGCTGGCCGTGGGCTTCATGATCCTGCTGCCCCTGGTCTTCATCCAGGACCTGCCGCGGCAGCAGCTGATGAGCTTCCTGGTGGCCCCGCCGCCTCCGCCCCCGCCGCCGGCGCCCGCCGCCGCCGAGCAGATCCGCAGCGTGGTCAAGGTGGAGAGCGACATCCTGAACGGCCGCCTGCGCACTCCCACCCGCATCCCGGAGAAGGTCAAGATGATCACCGAGTCCGAGGCCCCGCCCCCGCTCTCCAGCACCGGTGGGGTGGTGGGCGGTGTCCCCGGCGGCATCCCCGGCGGGACCCTGGGCGGAGTGCTGGGCGGCATCATCGGCTCGACCGCCAAGGTGCCGGAAGGCGTGCGCGTCCCGGTGGCGACCCGCATCCGCGTTTCCCAGGGGGTCTCCCGCGGCCTGCTGATCTCCAAGGTGGAGCCGGTGTATCCGCCCATGGCCAAGGTGGCCCGGGTGCAGGGCCAGGTGGTGCTGCACGCCGTCATTTCGCGCGAAGGCACCATCGAGAACCTGCACGTGGTCAGCGGCCACCCCATGCTCATCCAGTCGGCCCTCGATGCCGTCAAGCAGTGGCGCTACAAGCCCTACCTGCTGAACAATGAGCCGGTGGAGGTGGAGACCGAGATCGTGGTGGACTTCCGCCTGACTTCGTAGGCCCGCCCGCGCCTCCGCCCGGCGCGGCCTGGGCAGGAGGCGCTTATGCTGGAGGCATTGGTCATCATCCTGGCCCTCGGAGGCCTGGAGGTCCTGCTCTGGTACCTGGACCGCAAGGACCAGCGCAAGCAGATCGAGCTGCTGGACTCCATCTGGGCCGAACTGGCCATCCGCAACTCCGCCGAGGAAGAGAACCGCAACCCTCCTCCCAAGTGAGGCCGGCACCGGCCTTTTTGCCTCCTGCCCCCTGCCCCCTGCCTCCTGCCTCCTGATTTTGCCTGTGGTACCATCGGGCGACGGCGCGCACAGCCGCCGCCGCAGCCCGGAGCGCCCGCGGCGGCAGCGTTTTTCAGGATCGGGTTCGATGAAAGACACGCTGGGGATCGTCATGGCCGGCGGAGCGGGGGAGCGCCTCTATCCCCTCACCCGCGACCGCGCCAAGCCCGCCGTCACCTTCGGCGGCATCTACCGCATCATCGACGTCACCCTCTCCAACTGCCTCAACAGCGACCTGCGCCGCATCTACATCCTCACCCAGTACAAGGCCCTGTCCCTGAACCGCCACGTGCGCGAGGGCTGGAACATCGTGGCCCGCGAGATGGGCGAGTTCATCGAGATCCTGCCTCCCATGAAGCGGGTCAGCGAGAACTGGTACATGGGCACCGCCGACGCCGTCTATCAGAACATTTATTCCATCGGCAGCGAGCAGCCCAAGCACGTGCTCATCCTGGCCGGCGACCACATCTACAAGATGAACTACGGGCTCATGGCCCGCCAGCACCGCGATTCCGGCGCCGACGTCACCGTGGCCACCATCCTGGTGGACCCCAGCGAGACCTACCGCTTCGGGGTGGTCGAGATCGACGCCGAGGGCCGCATCTTCGGCTTCCAGGAGAAGCCCCAGCACACCGACGTCCGCTCCCCCTACAATCCCCGCATGGTCTCCGCCTCCATGGGCATCTATCTCTTCAACACCGACGTGCTGCTGCCGGTGCTGCTCAAGGACGCCGAGGACTCCCACTCCTCGCACGACTTCGGCCGCGACATCCTCCCCCGCATGGTGGACGAATACCGCGTCTACTCCTACAACTTCGTCGACGAGAACCGCAAGGAGGCCCTCTACTGGCGCGACGTGGGCACGCTGGAGGCCTACTACGAGGCCAACATGGACATCATCGCCGTCTCCCCCGTCTTCAACCTCTACGACAAGAACTGGCCCATCCGAACCCACCAGCGCCAGTACCCGCCCGCCAAGTTCGTCTTCGGGGAGCCGGGACGCATGGGCATGGCCATCGATTCCATCGTCTCCGCCGGCTGCATCGTCTCCGGGGGGACGGTGCGCAACTGCGTGGTCTCCCCCGACGTGCGCGTCAACTCCTACACCGAGGTGGACTCCAGCATCGTCTTTTCCCACGTCAACATCGGCCGCCACTGCCGCATCCGCCGCGCCATCCTCGACCGCGACGTGCACATCCCCGAGGGCACCGTCATCGGCTACGATCCTGAGGCCGACAAGCAGCGCTACTTCGTCACCGACAGCGGCATCACCGTCGTCACCCGCGACTACTCCCTCTTCGAGAGCCCCGTCGCCGTGGACTACTTCACCTCGGAGTGATGCAGCACTCAGCCCTTGGCTTGGTATCAGGGCACGCCTTCAGGCGTGCCCAACCCGCGCCCCATTTGATGTTCGTCATCCTGAGCGAGCGGCGTCTTGCGGCTCCGCCGCAAGACGCCGCGAGTCGAAGGACCTTGCGTTTGCATTTCCCCGCCCTCGGCTCGCCCTCGCCTTCGCTTCGGGCTCCCTCGGGCGCTCATCCCAGCCTGCTACTGCGGTACGGCTGAAGCCGTGCCCTGATACACCCGAAACTCGCACTTTTGGCAGTAGGCGAGTCCGGCCGGCCCCCCCTAGCATGAAGTCGGTGGCTCCCCCGGCGCGGGCCCCGGGCCCGCGGGAGGTGCGGTATGAAGCGTGCCCTGCTGCTCTTGCTCCTGGTTCCTGTGCTCGTCTTCCCCCA
This sequence comes from Terriglobales bacterium, assembly GCA_035624475.1. NCBI lineage: Bacteria > Pseudomonadati > Acidobacteriota > Terriglobia > Terriglobales > Terriglobales bacterium. The sequence continues at coordinate 8,879 of DASPRL010000370.1, read as the reverse complement.
GACCCTTCCCCAGCAGGACTTCCTGCTGCTGCACAACGGCGACCTGCTGCTGGTGGACTTCACCCACAGCGCCGGCGGGGCGCTGCAGTTCTACTCCCTCAGTTCGAACTCCCGCGTGGACGTCTCCTACTCCCGCCAACAGATCGATACCCTGACCTTCGCCCACACCGACGGCTGGATCACCTACCCCGGCAGCCTGGATGGCACCCAGGTGCAGGTGGTGCTGCGCGAGACCGGCGGCGACTCCCTGCCTGAGGTCCCCGGCGATTCCGACGTGGTGGTGCGCGTGCTCAACGGACGGGTCAAGGTCCAGCTCCACGCCGACAACGAGCTGCGCGGCCAGAAGTGCAACCGCTGCGAGGCCCAGCTCGACTGGTAGCCCCGCACCCGTCGCGCTCTCGTCGCGCTCTCCTTGTATACAATCGCTCTCCGTGGACTTCGCCGGTTTTGCCGCCCTCACCTTCGACTGCTATGGCACGCTGGTGGACTGGGAGACGGGCCTGCTCGCCGCCCTGCGCCCCATCCTGCGCGCCCACGCCCGCGACCTCACCGACCAGCAGCTCCTCGACCTCTACGGCGACTTGGAGCCCCGGGCGCAGGTCCCCTACCAGACCTATCGCCAGGTTCTGGCCGCCGTGGTTCGCGGGCTGGGCGAGCGCCTGGGCTTCCAGGCTTCCCAGGCGGAGGCGGAGTCCCTGGCCGCCTCCCTCCCCGACTGGCCGCTCTTCCCCGACACCCGGGCCGCGCTCCAGAGACTGAAGACCCGCTACCGGCTGGCCATCGTCTCCAACATCGACGACGACCTCTTCGCCGGGACCGCGCGCCACCTGGGAATCGGCTTTGACGCGGTCATCACGGCACAGCAGGCGCGGGCCTACAAGCCCTCTCCGGCCCCGTTCCTTCTTGCCTTGGAGCGCCTGCACCTGCCCCGCGAGCGTGTGCTGCACGTCGGCCAGAGCGTGTTTCACGACGTGGTACCCGCCCGCTCGCTAGGCCTGGCCACCGTGCTGGTCACCCGCCGCGGCTTCGGCGCCACCCGCCCCAGCGGCGGAGAACCCGATCTGAAGGTCCCAGACCTTCAGACTCTGGCGCGTCTGGCCGTGGGACCGCCGCCGCGGTGACCGTGCCGGCGCCGCCTCTCCGTCCCCCGGAGGGGCGGCACCTCCCTGCTACAATGCCCTTGTTCTCATAGAAAACACTGAACTTCGGCCTGCGGCCCTGCGTATGGCGTAGAAACAGCGAAGTCCAGGCAGGAGTTCTCAGGAGTGCCGGTTGGACGAGACCCAGGCCCTTGCTGCTCTGCTCCGTCGCTGCCAAGCCGGGGACGCTGCCGCCTGGGAGGAAATCGTCCGCACCCACCACCGCCGCATCTATAACCTCTGCTACCGCTTCACCGGCTCCCCCGACGATGCCCAGGACCTCACCCAGGAGGTCTTCATCCGCCTCTACCGCACCCTGGGCAGCTATGAGACCGGGCGCGGCTCCTTCATCACCTGGGTCTCCACCCTGACCCGCAACCTGCTGGTGGACCACTTCCGCAAGAGCAAGCACGAGCGGGTCACGGACTCCCTGGAAGCCGCCCCCGGCGGCGACGAGGACGCCCTCACTTTGGGCGAGCAACTGGCCGACCAGGGGGCCGGCCCCGAGGACCGCCTGCGTACCGCCCAGACCCAGCAGTTGGTCCAACTGGCCCTGCAAAAGCTCTCCCCGGAGCTGCGGGAAGCGGTCATCCTGCGCGACCTGCAGGACATGGACTATAAGGACATCGCCAAGGTTTTACGGGTCCCGGAAGGCACCGTCAAATCCCGGATCAACCGCGGGCGCACGGAACTTGGGCGCCTGCTATCTCGTACCTATAGGCAGGTGAACTGATGGACACCGAAAGCAAACACGGAACCCCCTGCAGCCAGTTCGATGCGCTGCTGGCCGAGGCGGTCGAGGGGACCCTGGCGGAGGCCCAGCGGGCCGCCTTCCAGGCCCACGTGGCCGCCTGCCCGCACTGCGGGCCCCTGTTCACCGAGGCGCAGGCGGGACGGCGCCTGCTGCAGGCGCTCCCCGAAGTCGAGCCGCCCCGCAACCTGGTGCACAACATCCTGGCCGCCACCAGCGGCCGAGAGGAGACGCAGCCCGCCGCTCAGCCCGGCTGGATCCGCCGCCTGTGGGAGCCCCTGGCCCCGGTGCTGGGCCCGGCCTGGGCGACCGTGCGCCAGCCCCGCTTTGCCATGTCCTTCGGCATGGCCTTCTTCTCCGTCACCCTCGTCCTGAATCTGCTGGGGGTGAAGCTGAGTGACCTGCGTCCCGCCGACCTGCGCCCCAGCGCCCTGCGCTTCAACGCCGAACGCGCCCTGGACGAGACCACCGCTCGCGTCACCAAGTACTACGAGAACCTCCGCCTGGTGTACGAGTTGCAGTCGCGGGTGCGCGACCTGCGCAACGCCGCCGAACCAGCTCCCCAGCCCGCTCCTCCCCCCAAGCAGGAGCCGCAGAAGCGCGACCCCCACGACACCAGCGGCCAGCCCGACCCCAAGGACCAGAATTACAGCGAGGAGCGCGGGGACGTGGTGCTGGCCTCCGCGCCCCGCAAGTCCACTCCATGGGTTCCAGTCCCCGGGAACCGGGACAGGAGAACCATATGAACTGCGCCACTCATACCACCGTGCCTGCCGCGGCCTACTGCCGGACCTGCGGCAAGGCCCTCTGCGAGGAGTGCAAGCGCGAGGTCCGCGGCGTCATCTACTGCGAGGAGTGCATCGCCCGCCGCATGGAAGCCACCATGCCCACCGCCGCCCCCGGCGCCCCCGCGGGCGCGGCCGCTCCGGCCGCTTCGCCGGGCGGCTCCAACGCCGTGGCGGCCACTCTGCTGGGCTTCATTCCCGGCGTGGGCCAGATGTACAACGGCGAATTCGGCAAGGCCTTCCTCTACGTGGTCATCTTCGCCAGCCTGGTCTGGGCCAGTGACCGCGCCGATGTCTTCGGCCTGTTCGCGTTCGTCTTCTACTTCTACATGGTCTTCGACGCTTACCGCGTCGCCAAGGCGCGGCAGCTCGGCCAGCCCGTCCCCGCCGACCTTTTCGGCATGGGGGGCAGCAGCGTCGACAGCTCCGCCTCCGGCCTCCGCCATGAGTTCGCCCACGTGCCCATCGGGGCCATCGTGCTGATCGTCCTGGGCGCCCTCTTCCTGCTGGAGAACCTCTGGCACTTCCACCTGGCCTGGATCGGCCGGCTCTGGCCGCTGATCCTGATCGCCATCGGCATCCGCATCTTCATGCGCCGCTCCACCCGGCAGAGCGGGAGGACGCAATGACCTACATCCGCAATCGTGCCTGCGGCTGCACCCGCTGCCGTGCCTGCGGCCTGTGGTGGCCGGCCATGCTCGTGCTCTTTGGAGTGCTCGTGCTGCTCCACAACTTCAACCTCGCCTACATGGACAAGACTTGGCCCTTGTTGCTGATCGTCGCCGGCGCCCTCTGGGTCTTCCAGTCGTCGGCGTCCACCGCCGGCCACGTCGAGCCGGCGCCCCCGGCAGCTCCCGCTCCTCCTCGGACCCAACCACCCCCCGCCAGCGGGGACGATACGCAGGTGCATCATGGCTAGCCCGACCCCGACTCCGACTCCCGCTCCTCCCCGGCCCCGGCGGCGCTCCTTTGCCGGGCCCATCATCCTCATTCTGCTGGGCGTGCTCTTCCTGCTGCGCAACCTGGGCTATCCCCTGCCCCTGCTGCGCTGGTTCGCCCTCTACTGGCCGCTGCTCATCATCCTGTGGGGCGTGCTCAAGGCGGTGGAGTATTGGCAGGCGCGGCGCGAGGGCGCTCCCGCCCCCGGCATCGGTCCCGGCGCCGTCTTCCTGCTCATCATGATCATCATTTGCGGGGTGACCGCCAACCGCCTCTACAGCGTCAACTGGACGGGGGTGCGCCAGAACCTCGACCTGGGCGATGGCGACTTCATCGGCCTCTTCGGCAACTCCTACGACTTCACCGAGGAGCAGCAGCAGGCCTTCCCGGCCGGCGCCAGCCTGGTGGTCAACAGCGAGCGCGGCGACGTCACCGTCGAGACCTGGGACCAGCCCCAGATCAAGGTGGTCGCGCGCAAGAAGGTCTTTGCCGACAACCAGAACGCCGCTAACCAGATCAACAGCGACAGCAAGCCGGAGATCACCGTGGCCGACAAGCTGGTCACCCTGCGCGCGGGAAGCGACCGCGTCCAGGCCAACCTCGAGATCTTCCTGCCCAAGAAGGCGGCCCTGGAGATCGACGCCCGCCACGGCGACATCGTGGTGCGCGAGCGCGAGGGCGACGTCAAGGTGAACGCTCCCTACGGCGACGTCAGCCTGGACTCGATCACCGGCAACGCCGACGTCAGCATGCGCCACGGCGACGTCTCCGCCAGCAACATCACCGGCGACCTGGCCATCGGCAGCCGCGTCAATGACTCCACCGTCTCCAACATCGGCGGCAGCGTCAGCTTCTCCGGCGACTTCTATGGCGACATGCACGTCTCCAAGGTGGCCAAGAGCGTGCGCTTCAACTCCTCCCGCACCGACCTGGAGTTCCAGAGGCTCGATGGCGACTTCACCATGAGCAGCGGCGACCTGCGCGCCAGCAACTTCGCCGGGCCCTTCCGCCTCACCACCAGCTCCAAGGACATCCACCTGGAGGACTTCAGCGGCGACGTCCACATCCAGAACCGCAACGGCGAGGTCACCCTGCAGCCCGGCAAGCTGCCCCTGGGCAACCTCGAGATCAGCAACCAGCGCCAGCGCATCTCCGTGGACCTGCCTGCCAAGGCCGGCTTCCAGCTGGACGCCCAGGCCACCCGCGGCGAGATCACCTCCGACTTCGACCTGAAGGTGAGCGGCGACACCAGCCACACCTCCTCCGCTTCGGGAGTGGTGGGCGGTGGCGGCCCCCACGTCAAGCTCACCAACGACCGCGGCGATATCGAGATTCACAAGACGGGCTGAACCGCCCGCCGCTCGACGTGAAGACGGGCTGCCCCAACCAGGGCAGCCCTTGCTTCTGCTGGGGAACGTCCGAGGATTGCTCTCAGCCGAGCTTGCGCGCGATGACTTCGCCGATGCGCGCCAGCACCTGCTCGATGCTCAGGTTGGTGGAGTCGATCACCACCGCGTCCTGGGCCGGCACCAGCGGCGAGACCGCGCGCGTGCGGTCGCGCCGGTCGCGCTCCCGCAGTTCCTTCAGCACCGCCTCCGACTTTTCCGCCGCGCCCTGCTGCCGGAAGCGCCGCTCCCCGCGCACGGAAGGGTCGGCGTCGAGGAAGATCTTCACCTCAGCTCCGGGAAAGACCTTGGTGCCGATGTCGCGGCCCTCCATGACCACGCCGCCTCGGGCGCCCAACTCGCGCTGACGCTCCACCATCCACTCCCGCACCGCGGGATGCACGCTGACGCGCGAAGCCGCCTCGGTCACGTCCGCCTCGCGCACCCGCTCCGAGACGTCCTGCCCATCCAGCAGCACGCGGTTGCCCGCCAGCGTGGGTTCGAGCGCGATCTGGGAATCCGCCGCCAGCGCCACCAGCGCGCGCTCGTCGTCGAAGGAGACATCTCGCTCGATAGCTTGGAGCGCCAGCGCCCGATACATGGCCCCGCTCTCGATGTTGACGTAGCCCAGCTCGCGCGCCAGGCGCGCCGCCACCGTGCTTTTGCCCGAGCCGGCGGGGCCGTCGATGGCGATCACCAGCCTGCGCGCCGCGCTCATGCCGGGCTCGCTTTCTTGCGCCGCGGCAGAGGCGGCCCGCGGCGCGCGTCCTCCACCCGCGCCGGCGTCACCTCCACCAGCGTGCGGTGGCCGACGTGCACGAAGCTCAATTCGCGCGTGGCCAGCAGCGCGTTCATGCTCTCCTTCACCTTGGAGCGCGGTACGATGGGCGAGAAGAACGCCTCCACCTCCTGCGCCTCCGCCGCCACCACGCAGTCCAGGTACTTGGAGACCAGCGCCGAGAGGGCCTCCCCCAGCGAGAGTTGCACGGCCTCCTTCACCGCCTCCGGCGCCCAGCGCGCCAGCACGTCCCAGGACGCGCCGTCCCTGGGGTTGTAGTCCACGCGGGTGATGCGCAGCTTCGACCACAGTTCGCTGAGCGCGCGGTCGAGCGCGGCCGTCGATGGCTCGCCGCCCAGCAGTTCTTTCATGCGCGGCTTCGAGAGCGGGCCCGCGCGCTGGATGGCGGCGAAGGCGTCGCGCGCCAGCGGCGAGAACTTGTCCGCGCGCTCGGGCGCGCCGCCGTCGGGCCGCAGGTTGCGCTCTCCCGCCAGCGCAAAAAAATACGGGAAGATGGAGGCTGCGACCAGCAGGCTGTTCTCCCCCGCCAGGCTGGCCTCGAAGGCGGCGCGCTCGCGCAGCAGACGCACCATGAGTTCCGTGGCCTGGCGCGCGCGTTCGTCTTCGAAGGCGTGTTGCCAGGTGGGCAGGCGGTCGTCCGCCCCCACCCACGCCCCCACAAAGGTCGGCGCCAGCACCGGCGGCCGCACCGGGTAGAGCAGCGCGAAGCCCACCGACTCCACCCACTCGCGCGCCTCTTCGAGCGTGCGCACCGCCCGCCCGTCAAGACGCCACTTGTGCCGCCGCTTTTCCTGGAGCTCCTGCTCGGTCATCAGATCCGCTTGAAGGCTCTTTGGATGTCCCGTAGAGAATAGCGCAAGACGACCGGCCTGCCGTGCGGGCAAGACATGGGGCACTCGGTCCTGGCCAGCTCGCGCAGCAGCCACTCCATCTTGTCCTGCGTCAGCGGCGTATTCACCTTGATGGCCGCGTGGCATGCGATCGAGGCCGCGATGCGCCCGCGCGCCTTCTCCAGGTTGGTGGCCTGCTCCTCGCGCTCCCAGTGGTCGAGCAGCTCGGTGAGCATGCTCTCGATCTCGCTCGCATCCACGCCCGCGGGCGCGGTCTTCACCGCCACCGTGCGCGACCCGAAGGGCTCCAATTCGAAGCCGTTGCGCCGCAGTTCGTCGGCGATCTCGGTGAAGATGGCCTGCTGCGCCGGGGTCAGCTCGATCACCAACGGCAGCAGCAGGCGCTGGCTCTCCACCCGCTCGGCGGCGCGCTGCCGCAGCACCCGCTCGAAGAGCACGCGCTCGTGGGCCACGTGCTGGTCCACGATCCACAGCCCCTGCCCGTTCACCGCCAGGATGAACGACTCGCGGATCTGTCCCAGCGGCTTCAGCGTCGCCAGCGGCGGCGTCTCGCCGTCCATCTCCTCTTCCGCGATGGGCGCGGCGCAGCCGTCGTCCGGGCTCAGCATGGGACGCTGCGGCAGCGTCGCCACCGGGATGGCCGCGTTCGCTTCCACCGGGATCCCACCCTCGAAGGGAATGCTCTGGTTGATGGCGGGCGCGCTCGGCGGCCGCAGCGCGAATCCTCCTTCATGGGGCGCCATCGCCTCCGCCTGCGCTCCCAGGGAGCTCCAGCGCGCGCCCGGAGTAAGCGCCTGCGAGGCCGTGGGCTGCGCCCGGATCTCCGAGGTGAACTGCGGCACCGGGCGCGCTTTCACCAGGGCCGCGCGCACCGACTCGCGCACGAAGTCGTGCACCGCCTGCGACTGCCGGAAGCGCACCTCGGTCTTGGAAGGATGCACGTTCACGTCCACCTCGCCCACCGGCATCTCCAGGAAAAGCAGCACCACGGGGAAGACGGTGGGCGGCAGGATGTTGCGGTAGGCCTCGGAGAGCGCGTGCTGCACCAAGCGGTCGCGGATCAGCCGCCGGTTCACGAAGACGTAGATGGAACTGCGGTTCAGCTTCTGGATCTCGGGCCGCGAGGCGAAGCCGCTCAGCCGCATCTCGCCGGGCGTGGGCGCTTCGTATTCCTCGCCGCGCTGCTTGCGCCGCTCGATCACCCAGGGCGGCGGCTGCGGCAGCCCTACGCGCTCCAGCGGCATATGCGCCGCCACCGGCAGAAGCTGGTCGAGCGTCTCCTTGCCGAAGACCTGGTAGATGCGCTCCGCCGAGGTCGCCACCGGCGGCGCCACCAGCATGGCGTTGCTGGCGGAGTGCAGTTCGAAGTGCATCTCGGGGTGCGCCAGCGCGTAGTGGGTCACCAGCGAGGCGATGTGCGAGAGCTCGGTAGACTCCGCCTTCAGGAACTTCTTGCGCGCCGGAGTATTGAAGAAGAGATCGCGCACGGTGATGGCCGTGCCCGCCGGCAGCCCCGCCTCTTCGATCTTCAGGATCTTTCCGCCGGCGATCTCCAGGACGGTGCCGCCCTTGTCTTCGGCGGCGCGGGTCTCCAGTCTCAATCGCGACACCGCCGCGATCGAAGGCAATGCCTCGCCGCGGAAGCCCAGCGTGGCCACGCTTAGCAGGTCCTCGGCGTCCTTGATCTTGGAGGTGGAGTGGCGCTCGAAGGCCAGCATGGCATCGTCGCGCACCATGCCGCTACCGTCGTCGGTGACCTGGATGAGCTTCTTCCCGCCGGCTTCCACCTGCACGCGGACGCGGCGCGCCCCCGCGTCCAACGCGTTCTCGAGCAGTTCTTTGACCACCGACGCGGGGCGCTCCACCACCTCGCCCGCGGCGATCTTGTTGGCCACATGTTCGGGTAAGACATGGATCTTACCCATGGCGGAAACCTCGGTGCTGCACGCGAGATCCTTCGCGCGGCCGGGCCGCGCTCAGGACGACCCTGCGGGTCGTCTTGTTGGCGACGTGCTCGGGAAGGACGTGGATCTTGCCCATGGGATGGTCGTCGGCTGTCGGCCTTCGGTCTTCGGCCTAGCAGTTTCCAGTTTCAAGTTTACAGTTGCAAGGGGAAAACTTCCCCGCCGGGGAGGCATGCCGATTGGAGCAGGAAGACCCTTAACCACAGAGGACACAGAGGGCACAGAGGAAGCGGAAGTCCGAAGGACGCCAGAACCCAGCCCGGCAC
>DASPRL010000369.1 GCA_035624475.1 Terriglobales bacterium | reverse complement strand
CGTTCATGGTGAAGAAGGCGGCGTCCAGGCGGCGCAGGTCGTGGGGCCGGAGCAGGGAGTGCTCGTAGGCGAGCAGCAGCGCCACCACCAGGACACCCAGTACCATGAGCTTGCCCATCCCGAAGGCCAGGACCATCCCGTAGAGCAGGAGGAGCATGACAACGTGCAGCCCGCGGGCGATCCGCAGCGAGCGTGGGATGCCGAACCAGCGCGGGATGGAGTGCAGGCCGGCCCGGCGGTCGAAGTCGTAGTCCTGGCAGGCGTAGAGGACGTCGAAGCCCGCCACCCAGCAGGTGACCGCAGCGGTGAGCAGCAGGATGCGGGGATCGAGCGCGCCCCGCACCGCGATCCAGGCGGCCGCCGGCGCCGCTCCCAGGGCGAATCCCAGGAAGAAGTGCGACCAGCGGGTGAAGCGCTTGGTGAGGGAATAGAACAGGACGATGGCCAGGGCGACCGGCGACAGGTAGAAGGCCAGGCGGTTGAGCTGCCAGGCCGCCAGCACCAGCAGCAGGCTGGCCGCCGCCACGAAGAGGATCACGAAGCTGCGCGTCAACCGCCCGGCGGGCAAGGCGCGAGTGGCGGTGCGCGGGTTGGCGGCATCGAGGGAATGGTCGGCGAGGCGGTTGAAGGCCATGGCTGCCGAGCGCGCCGCCACCATGGCCACCACGATCCACAGCAACTGCCGGGGTGCGGGCCAGCCTCCCGCCGCCAGCATCGCTCCCGCCAGGGCAAAGGGGAGCGCGAACACCGAGTGCTCCCACTTGATCATTTCGAGGGTGGTGCGAACGCTGCGCAGGAAGGGCACGGCGAGATTCTAGCAAGCGGGGCGGGGGGAAGGTTTCAAGGTTTCAAGGTTTCAAGCAACCTGTGGCTAGCACTCGGGAACGGCCGCCCAGCTACCAGCTGCTGGCTACTTCACCTGCTGTCCCGGCACTTGCAGCTGGTTGGTCACGCTGAAGACGCCGGAAACCTCGCTGGCGCGCATGCCTGCGACCTGGCGATCCATGGTGCTGTCCACCACGCCCACCAGGGTGACGTGGCCGTTCTCCACCACGATGCGGATGGGCTTCTGGGGAACGATGGCGTACTTCTGCAGCACCGGGTCGCCGTAGATGGCGCGGGCCACGCGCGCGCGGATGAGGTCATCGTTGGGGGAGTTGGGCAGCAACTGGACCTGGTCGACCACGCCCTTGATGCCGCAGGTGTCCTGGATGATGGCCAGGGCGGAGTCGCGGTCCCGGTCGGTACGCGCCTGCCCGCCCAGCGTCACCATGCCCTGCCGCACCACCAGGGTGAAGTTGTTGAAGGTGTTGCCCTGGTCGACGCGGTCGGAGGCGATCTTCCTGGCCAGGCGGTCGAAGAGCACGTCGTCGGGCACGGGCTTGCCGCCGACCACGATCTGGTTGCGAACGCTATCCACGCCAAACTGGCCGCGCGCCGTCTTTTCGGCGCGCAGCTTGTCGCGGTAGCAATCCACCGAGCCGGCCAGGGTGACGATGCGGTCGTCCACGCTGGCCTGCACGTCTTTGAAATAGTCCTTGCTGGCCAGCGCCCGGCTCACGCGCTGCTGGATCTTCTGGTCCTCCGGATTCTGCTTGTAGGGGTGATGCTGCGCCAGAAGAGCCGGCGCCGACAGCACCGCCACCAGGATGGAGACCCAAACCAGCCCCATGCGCTTCTTCATGACTGTCCCTCTCTTCGTCCTTGAACAGGGCCGTCTTCTTGATTGGATGATTGCCGGCCGGAAAAGGCAGCAGCAGGGCGGCTCAGTATTCTCCGGCGAAGCCCTCCTTGCCCACAAGGGGCACGAAGCGGCAGCCGTCGAGATGAGAGATTTCGGGCTTCCCTCCCAGCTTGCGGACGAGCTGCAGCTCCTGCAGGAGTTCGGGACCCACGGGAATGATCATGCGCCCGCCCTCCTTCAACTGCTGGAAGAGCGGTGCGGGAACGTGGGGCGCCGCCGCCGAAACCACGATCGCGTCGAAGGGGGCGCGGTCGGGCAGGCCCAGCGTGCCGTCGCCCACGAGCACGTTCACGTGGTCGTAGCCCAGCCGCTCCAGCACCTGCCGCGCGCCGGCGGCCAGTTCGGCGAACAGCTCCATGCTGTACACCTGCCCGCAGAGTTCCGCCAGTACCGCGGTCTGGTAGCCGCAGCCGGTCCCGATCTCGAGCACGACGTCCTCAGGAAGGAGAGCCAGGGCCTCCAGCATGGCGCCCACGATGTAGGGCTGGGAGATGGTCTGGCCGCAGCCGATGGGCAGAGGATGGTCTTCGTAGGCCTGGTCGCGCAGGCCGGGCGCCACGAACTCGTGCCGTGGCACTTTCTCCATGGCGGCCAGCACGCGCGCGTCGCGCAGCCCACGCTGCCGCAACTGCACTTCCACCATGGCCACGCGCCGGGGATGCCAGGGATCGGGTTGGGCGACAGCCGACATACGCCCCTGCCAGGGCTATCTCTTGCGCTGGCGGATGCGGATGTCGAAGCCCACCACCCCGTTCTGGTCGCGCACCGCCACCGCCGAGACCCTCTTGCTTATGTTGTACTCCACCTGGATGACCTCTTGCGAGGACTGCGCCAGGTTGGTGATGAAGGTCAGGGTGACGCGGTCGGAGACCTGCTGCTCGATGGTGACGCGGGCCAGAGGGTTGGAGACAGGGCCGCTGGCCTGCGGGTCCACCTTGATGCGGCCGGCGCCGAACAGCTTCTGCATGCGGCTGCTGACGCTGGTGTTCAGCGCCTGGCCCAGGATGGCCGCCGCTTCGCTCTCGGTGAAGGCCTGGGTGTTCTGCGCGGTGGTGACGTCCTCGCGGGTGCGCCCCAAGGCCAGCAGGGCGATGATGTCGCCGGGGGGCAGGGGCGGATCGGAGCGGTAGCTGATGCTGAGGTGATCGGTGGGCCCGTGCAGGCCCAGAGTGACGTCGTAATCGCGAACCCGGGTGGTGGCCTCCAGGTTGAAGACCGGCTCGATGCGCACCGGGTTGGTGAAAGTGAGGTCGCCGCGGTCGAGGTGGTACTTGGTGCCGCCGAAGTTGACGTCGCCCTCCGCCAGCGTCACCCGCCCCAGCACCACGGGATGGGTGGCGGTGCCGCGCAGGCGCAGGTCGGCGTCGCCGGAGATGCGCCCCTGCGCCGTCTGCATCTCCAGCCCGGGGATGGAGACGATGTGGACGTCGAAGCGCAGGTTGTTGAGCGGCGAGGTGGGGGGCGACGACACCGTGATCTGCCGCGCGCGCGCCAGGTAGGCGGCAAAGTCGAAGCGCGGGTCCACGCTGAAGCGCGTCACCAGGATCTCGCCCGACAGCAGCGAGCCGGCGGTGGTGCCCTCGAAGTGCAGATTGGCATCGGCGGTGGAACTGATGCCCGGGGGATAGCGCAGGCGGGTCTCCTTGCTGGTGGCGCTCAGGTTGAAGTAGAGGCCGCGCACGTAGCTGATGGTGCCGCTGAAGTCCAGGGTGCCGCCCCCGGAGCGCGCAGTGAGCGAGCGCACCTGCAGCCGGTTCTGGTTGAAGACCAGCACACCGTTCACGTCGGTCAGGCCGTTGGCCAGCTCGGGGAAGGAAAGCTCGCCCTTGCGGACCTCGATCTCGCCGCGCCATTGCGGCTGCTCGTAGGTGCCCTGCACTTCTACGCGCGCCGTCAGCGTCCCGCCCGAGCGCAGCCCGGGGTTGATGGTCTGGATCACCTGCAGGCCGGCGACGCCCTGGGCGCGCAGGTCGAGTTGGCGCCGGCCCGAGAGCTGCGCGCTCCCCGAGGCGGAGAGGTCGGTGCCCTCGCCCACGATGCGCATCTGCTCCAGCCGGAAGACCTCGTCCGCCAGGGAGAAGTGAATGGGGGCTCCGTTCCGCAGGGCCACGTGCTCCACGTCCAGGGAGAGCTGGGTGAACTCCCCGCTCACCTGCAGCCGGCGCGGCTGCCGCAGCGGCCCTTCCAGCGACACGGTGCCCGCCAGCGAGGAATGGCCGGTGATCTCTCCCGGAACGTAGGCGCGCAGCAGCGCATCGAAGTCCAGGCCCTGGAAGGTCAGCGCCAGCCGGGCCGGCCACTGCTCGCGCAGGTGGACGTCGCCTTGCACCTGCAGGCTGCCGCGCAGGAGTTGGGAGCGGCTGCTGAGGTGCAGGTCGGGGCCGCGGGTGACGGCGTCGATCTCGAGATCGCCCAGCGGCTCGCCGTTCACCACCACCTTGGCCAGATGGATGCTGGCATCGATCACGGGGGCGTCGAGCGTGCCCGAGCCTCGGGCGGTGAAACTGCCGCTCCCGGTGACCGGCAGGTGCGGTCTCTGCAGGCGGTCGAAGCGCGCCAGGTCGAAGTTGGACCCTGCCAGATCGAAGCGGAGGCCGCGGGTGGAGTAGTCGTAGGCGGCGCTGCCCTGCGCCTGCGCTCCGTTGTGCCCCAGGACCAGTTGCTCGAACTGGACCTCGTGACCGGACAAGCGCAGGCTGGAGCGCAGCCACTGGAAAGGTTCCCCGTAGATGCGCGCTGAGGTCATCTCCAGCCGCCCAGTGCCGTCCAGGTTCTGCGGCGTGCCTCTCACGTTGAGGTCGAGGTCCAACTTGCCGCTCACCGGATAGTGGGTGCCCAGAAAAGCCATCAAGCCGGCGACGTCGGAGCCGTGCAAGTCCAGACGCGCGCGCACGGGGCTGGCGTCGTCGAGAGCGTAGTCGCGCAAGCCGGCGGCGGCGTCCAAGGTGACTTCCATGGGCCCGCGGCGCACCATCCCGCTGTGGACCACCGCCTGCGTGGGAGAAAGTTCCATGTCGGCGCGCAGGGAGTCCAACTGCACGCGAAGCGTGGGCGAGGTCCCCGGCGGCGGGCCGCTCTTCAGCGCCGTCCAGGGCAGGACAGTGTCGAGATCATCGGCCTCCAGGTGGCCCGCGACCGCCAAGGCTGCCAGCCGGCCTGAGAGAGTGCCGCGGAACGAGGCGCGCCCCCGCAAGCTGAGTGGCAGGCGCGCCGGCTCACGGAAGGCGGCCAGCAGGGGGCGAGACTCTCCGAGATCGCGCGTGGTGACCGCCAGGTCCAGGCGCGTGGCCGTGCCACCAAGCAAGCCGGAGGCCTCAGCCTGCGTGGCTGGGGTCGCCACCTCCAGCCTCGAGACTTCGAGCGTCGTGGCAGAGCCGTGATAGCGGCCGCGCAGCGTGGCGGTCACGGGAAGTTCGCGGGGCGCGGGCTGGTTCGGCGGCTGGACCTGAAGGGCGAGCTCGGCCTCGAAATCTTGCAGCCAGCCCCGGCAGGAGGCGTCCACGGTGCCGCTGACCTCTCCCGCCAGGCCGATGCGCGCGAGCGGCAGTGCGGGCGTAGAAACGGCGCCGGCGATCTCCCCCAGCCGCAGCTTCTCCAGGCGCAAGCGCAGTTGTCCGCGCGCCGGCGCGGGACTTCGCCCGGGGACCGCCGCCGGGCCGGACAGCCAGTCCTGGATCTCGGCGTCCCCGGTAACCACGCCGCCGAGCGTGCTGGCGAACAGACGGGCGAGCGCCAGGCGGCTGCGGGTGGCCGCATAGTCGGTCCCACCACTGAAGCCGGCCAGACGGAAGGACGCCTCCTGCCACTGCAGGTCGCGCACCGCCGCGTGGCCACCCGCGGTCCATTCGCCCCCCTTGGAAAGAGCATGGCCGCTGAACTCGAGCAGCCCGGCGCGCAGCGGGGCCAGGCGGAGCACCGCGCCCGCCAGCGCCAGGTCGGCGGCGGCGTCGTAGGTGAGGTCCACCTGGGGATGGCGGAAATCCTGCACCTCGCCCTGGGCGGTCAAGTGGGAGCGTCCTGCTGACCACCGGAACGACTTCACTTGGACGGCCGCGGTCTGCAGGCTGAACTCCGTGGCCAGGGTGCCCGGCGGAAGGCGGAAGTCGCGGCCCCAGATCTCGAGCTTGCCGGTGCTGAGGTCGCCGTCGTAGCGGCGCCGCCAGCGCGAGTAGCTCAAGTGGGCGGCCAGGTCGTCGGCGCTGAACTCCAACGGAGTGCGGGTGTTGTTCAAGATCAGGCCGCCCTGCCGCACCTCCACCCGGCTGATGGCCAGGTCGAACAGGCGCGCCACCGGGTCGCCGGCGTCGCGCTGCACCACCCCGGGGACGGGCTGGTTGGTGCTGCCGTCGGGATAGACGATGAGGTGCACGACCGGGCGGTCGAGCAACAGATAGCGCAAGCCGATCTCCTGGCGGAAGAGCGAGAGGATCTTCAGCCGGGCCTGCACGTGGCCGACGTTGAGGAAGGGTGCTTCGCCCGCCGCTTCGCGCCCGTAGATGGCCAGGTCGTCGATGTCCACCTGCAGGCGCGGCAGGCTCCAGCGCAGCGCGCCGATCTCCACCCGCCCCCCGATGCTCTCCTGCAGCCGCGCCACCACCATGCGCCGCACCCGTGCCTGAAAGCGCGCGCTGGTCAGGTACAGCACCGCCCCCGCCATCAGCACCAGCACCCCGACCGCCAGCCAGATGCGGAGGCGGTGGTGATGGCGATGCGCGCGATGCCGGGCGGTGTCGGTGGTCATGGCGTCACCGCTCCCTGCGGGCTGGGCTGGTTCAGGGCCGGGTGCAAGCGGATGTCGGCCTGGTTGCGCAGGGTGGCCAGCCAGGCCACCAGCAGCTGGTCGATCTCCTGTTCCACCAGCACGCTCTCGATCATGGACTGGACCTCCGACAGCGGCGGCGCGGGCTGCGCGTTCTTCTGCCGCCACTGGGGAAGGAACTTGTCACGGTAGTACTCCTCGATGCTGGCCCGGTCCACCCGCACCATGGGACGGAAGCGCAGGTCGAGGAAGCGCGTGATCTGGTACTGGATGCCGGCGCGGTAGGCGAACTCGTCCTGGGTGAGGCCGTAGCGCTCCAGGGCCGCCGCCCAGCTCTGCTCGCTGGCGCCCACCACCAGCTGCTGACGGATCCTCTGCACCTCCGCCGCCAGTTCCTCGGGAGGGGGAGGCGGGACCTCCGCCTGCCGCATCTGCTGCAGGATCAGGGTCTGGTCCACCAGGCGATTCAGCGCGTCGCGGCGGTCGGCGGCGGTCACCTGCTCCAGGGGCTTGTCGTTGAGCACAGCTTCGTAGCGGACTTCCGCGTTCACATCGCTCTGCAGGATGACTTCGTTGTTCACCACCACCACGATGCGGTCCAGAACGTCGCCGCCGTGGCTGGCCCCCGCGGCCAGCAGCAGGAAGAACAGCAGCGCGACTTTGCCCCGTGGTTTCATCAGAATGTCTGCCCGATGCTGAAGTAAAAATTGAAGTGGGTCAGCACCTCGGAGCGGGACTGGTCCCGCACCGGGAACAGGGGCGGGTTCAGGTTGTAGCCGAAGTCGAAGCGCACCGGCCCGATGAGGGTCTTGTAGCGGATGCCCCCGCCGATGGCGTTGGAGTTGTAGTTGAAGTCACAGGTCGTAGCTACGGTGAGCAGGAAGCAGTTGTTGCGGTGGGGCTGCGACCAGCGCAGCATGCCGGGCAGGATGTCGCCGCCGGTGCTGAAGACGTTGCCCATGTCGTGGAAGAAGACGAAGCTGACGTTGTCGCCAACCCAGGGCAGGGTGATGGGGGGCAGGCGCAGCTCCAGGTTGTTGAGGAAGAGGCCGTCACCGCCGATGGGAAAGCCGGTGTCCGGGTCCCGCGGGCCTGCCTGATTGATGGCGAAGCCGCGGTGGGTGCCGCCGCCCCCGGCGTAGAAGCGCTCCGGCAGGGGCATGGTGGCGGCGGTGGTGCCGCTGAATGGTTCTTCCACCCCGATGCGGGTGGAGCGCGCCAGCACGTACTTGTGGCGCTTGCCGAAGCTGTAATAGCTGGAGTTCTGGAAGAAGAAGCGGGTGAAGCTGGCCTGGGAGCCGAGCACGTTGGCGGCCACGCCCGCGTCGAAGGTGGTGAACGCGCCCTTGTGCGACTCGATGGGATCGTCGCGCGTGTCGCGCAGGTAGGTGATGCTGGGGATGCCCACCCGCACCGGCTTGGAGAGCAGCGGGATCTCCGCTGGGCTGATCGCCAGAGTCGTGGGGTCGACCTTCACCCGGCGGTAGCTCAGGCGATAGAGGAGGGTGGTGATCTTGCTCAGCTTCTGCTCGGCCTGGATAGAGCCCTCCAGGCGCTCGGCGGTGAAAGTACGCACGTCGCGGGTGGTATCGAAGAGGAAGGCGACGCTGAGCTTCAGGTCCTCGTGGTTGAGCCAGCGGGGCGCCTCGTAGCTGAGCAGGGCGCGCTGCTGCAGGCGTCCCAGCCGGCCCTTGAAGACCAGGGAGTGGTCGCGCCCACGGAAGTTCAGGCGGGTGACGTCGAGCGAGACCCGCGGGCTGGCCCCCGTGCCTCCCTGCGGCTGTACGTTGCCGGGCTCGCTTCCCGTCTGCACTTCGAAGCCGAAGCCGTAGACGAAGGTATAGCGCCGGGCCTCGTCCACCTGCACCATGACATTCTCCCGCTCTTCCTGGCCCTCGGGGTTCTCCACCGCCACGTCCACCTGGTTGAAGATACCCAGGTCGTACAAGCGGCGCTGGCTCTCCAGCATGGCGCTCTGGCTGAGCGGGTCGCCGGGGTGCACCTGCAGTTCGCGTCCCACCACATAGGGACGGGTATGCTGCAGGCCGCCCACCAGCACCCGGTCCACGAAGACCCGCCGGCCCTCGCTGATCCTGTCGGTCACCCGCATGCGCGTGGGCTGGCCGGGCACGGGCTGGACTTCCACCTCCATGCGCACGTCGGGAAAGCCGTGATTGAAGTAGAAGTTGACCACCGCATCGCGGTCGCCGGCCAGGTTGGCCTGGGAGTAAGGCTGGCCCTCGGTGGAGCTGAGAAGCTGTCGGAGCTCTTCGCCGGAGAAGGCGTGGTTGCCCTCGATCTGGAGCGAGGCCACGCGGGTCTGCGGACCTTCGCTTACCCGCAGCACCACGCTCATGCGCCCCTCCACGCCCTGGTAGGCAGCGTCTACCTCGGGCGTCACCTTCACCTGCTGGAAGCCGTTGGCCTGGTAGAGGTCCTGAATGACCTCGACGTCATGGGTCAGCAGGGTCTGGCTGAAGCGCCCGTGCAGCATGTACCAGCTCGCCGGCTGCAGCAACATGCGCTCGCGCAGGGTGTCTTCGTCGAAGTAGTGATTGCCCTCGATGGCCAGCCGCTTCAGCGTGTACCGCGGTCCCTTGTCCACCAGGTAGGTCACACGCTGGCGCTGCTCCCCGGCGACGCTCTCGCTCGTCACCTCCACCCGCGCATGGAAGTAGCCCTGGCTCTGGAGATAGTCGCGCAGGTTGCGGCTGCCCTCGTTGAGCAGGTCGGGATCCACCGCTCCTTCCTCGTAAATGGGGACGGAGCGTTTGAGCACTCCCTTGCTCAGCTTGGCGCCCTCCACTTCCACCTCCACCGCGGGCCCGCGCGCGATGCGGAAGACGTAGTCCACGGTCTCGCTCTCGGGGTGGTAGAGGGGCGGGGTCACCAGCGCGACCTGGGCCTGCAGGCGGTCGAGCTTGGCGTAGCGGGCGCGCACCCGCTCCAGCGCGCGCCGCACCCGCGCGGAGGTGACCGGGTCGCCGGGGTGCAGCTTGGCGAGATCGGCGATCTGGGCAGCGGCAAAGCCGGCATCGCCCTCCACCGTCACCGTGCCGACGCGAGCGCGCGGGCCCGGCGTCACCTGCAGCAGGATGTCGGTCACCTGGGTGTCGTCGTGGAAGGTGTAGACGGGCGTGATCTTGGCGCGATAGAGGCCGTCCTGGCGAAACAGAGTCTGCAGGTTGGCCAGGCCCTGCTTCATCTTGCCCTCGGTGAACTGCTCTCCCAACTGCAGCTTGAGGGCGTTGATGACCTGGTTGGCGGTGGGGGCGCCCTTCCATGCACCCTGCACGCGGATGGGGCCGACGAAGTAGTTCTGCCGGACCACAAAGACCAGGCCGACCTCGCCCGCGGAGAGGAGTTCGGCCTCCGCTTCGACATCGGAAAACAGGCCGGTAGCGTAGAGGGCGCGGATGCTGGCAGCGATCTTGAAGCGGTCCAGGGGCTCGCCCGCCTTCTGCGGCAGCAGCGCGCGCAACTGCTCGGGACTGCGCCCGGTCAGGCCGCGGAACTGGATGTCGCGGACACGCACTCCCTGGTAGCTGCCTTCACTGCCCAGCGGAGTTCCCTGGGCGCGAGGAAGGCCGACGGTGGGAGCCTGGCCAAAGGCCAAGGAAACGGCGCCCAGCGTCCAACAGCCTGCCAGCAACCCCAGCAGCGCTGCCCTGGCTCCCGCTGACAATACCCTTCCTCCCTTTTCGCGGCCCGCGAGATTCAAGTGGTCGTCTCGAAGCGGATTTGGGGCGGCCCTGTTCCCACCCTGCGAGGGGCGCCGCGGCCAAAGGTTCCTGGGATGCAGCCCTATAATAAATGAAGCGGAGACCGCCCATGGAATGGAATCCCGAGGAGCGCTACTCGCGTCAGATGCTGTTCCGCGGCATCGGCGCCGAGGGACAGCGCCGGCTGGCCGCCGCGCGCGTCGCCCTGGTGGGCTGTGGTGCCACCGGCTCGGCGCTGGCCGGACTGCTGGCGCGCGCCGGAGTGGGCACGCTGCGCATCGTGGACCGCGACTACGTCGAGCCCAGCAACCTGCAGCGCCAGACCCTGTTCGAGGAGGCGGACGCGGCCGAGTCCCTGCCCAAGGCCGTCGCCGCCGCCCGCCGCATCGCCGCCTTCAACTCCTCCATCGTGGTCGAGCCGCAGGTGGCCGACCTCACCCCCGGCAACATCGAAGCACTGCTGGAAGGCTGCGAAATGGTGCTCGACGGCACCGACAACTTCGAGACCCGCTACCTGCTGAATGATTTCTGCGTGGCCCGCGGCCGCCCCTGGATCTACGCCGCTGCGGTGGCCGGCTACGGCGTCACCCTGAACGTGCTGCCGGGCGAGACCGCCTGCCTGGCCTGCGTCTTTCCCGAGTCGCCGCGCGGCACGGTCGAGACCTGCGACACCGCCGGCATCCTCAACTC
>DASPRL010000368.1 GCA_035624475.1 Terriglobales bacterium | reverse complement strand
TTCGACATCCGCTACCAGGACCAAAAGGTGACCCAGAGCTACGACCCGGCCGTCAACTGCCACGCGCAGTACGACATTCCGCTGAAGGTGGACGGGAAGAATGCAAAATGAAGAATGGAGAATGCGGAAGGAAAGGCACCTGATACGCTCATTCTGCATTCTCTATTCTTCATTCTGCATTGGCTCTCCCTCAAGGGCCGAAAGCACCTCCTCCTCGACCTCCCACTTCTTCAGGATGGCGAGGGCGGTGCGGGTGCCGAAGCCGGCGCGCAGCAGGGTGCGGAAGGTGCGTGCGGCCTCGCGGCCGTCCTTGGGCTTCTTCACCCGCTTGCGCGCCAGGAAGGCGCGCGCCAGTGTTTCTTCGTTCACGCCGGCGTAGGCTTCTTTCACCGCCTTCTCGATCACCTCGGCATGCACTCCCTTGGCCTTCAGGCCGGTGATCACGCGGCGCTTGCCGAATTTCTCGTTCTCCTTGCGGTAGGAAGAGTAGGCGGCGGCGTACTGCGCGTCGTTGAGGTAGCGCTGCTCCTTGAGCTTGAGGATGACCGCTTCCACCAGGACCTCGGCATCCTCGGCGCCGGCCACGCGCTGGCGCAGCAGGCGCTTGAGTTCGGCCACCGAGCGCATCTTGCGCCCCAGCGCGCCCACCGCGTACTCGTAGAGCGCGGGCGCGTCGTAGCTCTGGCGGCGCCGGAAGGTCATAGAAGGATTATTCACCACAGAGGCACAGAGACACAGAGGGAAAAAGAAAGGGCGCGCCGCAGCGCGCCCTGGCCGTGCGATCGCTTCTGTTCTTATCCGCCCTGGCGCCCGAAGCCCGCTCCCTCCATCTGCTCGCGCGCGGAATCGGCGGTGGAGGCGATGCCCTGCACCCGCAGCTTGAAGTCGTCGGGGTTGGAGGCGTTCTCCAGCGCCGTCTCGTAGGAGATCAGGCCCTGGGTGTACAGATCGTAGAGCGACTGGTCGAAGGTCTGCATGCCGTACTGCGAGGTGCCGGCCTGCAGTGCTTCCTTGATCATCCGGGTCTTCTCCGGGACGATGATGCACTCCTTGATGTAGGCGGTGGTCATGAGCACCTCGACCGCGGGGACGCGGCCGGTGCCGTCGGCGCGCCGCACCAGGCGCTGGCTGATCACCGAGCGCAGCACCGCCGCCAGTTGCAGGCGGATCTGCTTCTGCTCCGGCGGCGGGAAGACGGCGATGATGCGGTTGATGGTCTCCACCGCGTCCAGGGTGTGCAGGGTGGAGAAGACCAGGTGGCCGGTCTCGGCGGCGTGCAGCGCGGTCTGGATGGTCTCCAGGTCGCGCATCTCGCCCACCAGGATGGTGTCGGGGTCCTGGCGCAGGCTGGCGCGCAGCGCCGAGGCGAAGGAGGGCGTGTCCACCTCCACCTCGCGCTGGTTGACGAAGCCCTTCTTGTCGCGATGCAGGAACTCGATGGGGTCCTCGATGGTGATGATGTGCTCGGGGCGGGTGGAGTTGATGCGGTCGATCATGGCCGCCAGGGTGGTGGACTTGCCCGAGCCTGTGACCCCGGTGACCAGCACCATGCCGCGCTGCTCGTCGCAAATCTGCTCCACGATCTTGGGCATGTAGAGCTCGTCCAGGGCGCGGATCTTGGTGGGAATGACGCGCAGCACCAGCCCCACGTTGCCGCGCTGCTGGAAGACGTTCACGCGGAAGCGCCCCAGGCCGGCTACGCCGTAGGCCATGTCCAGCTCGGCCTGCTCTTTGAATTTCTGTTTCTGGCGGTTGGACATCATGCTGAAGGCCATGTTCAGCATGTCCTCGGCGGAGATGCGGGGCTGGTCGGTGAGCGGTACCAGCTCCCCGTCCACCCGGATGTGGGGGTAGTTGCCGACCTTCAGGTGCAGGTCGGAGGCCTTGCGCTCCATCGCGATGCGAAGCAGATCGTCAATATGCATGGGCGTCCCCGTTTGGGAAGCCGGTCCTGCGCCGCCAGTCCCCCGCAGGGCGCAGTTCCGCGGCTCTGAGTGGCCTGAAAGTACCACGGAGACAGGGATTTATCAATGCAGGAAGGGGTGCGGAGGGGGCGGGAGGCGCTTCCTCTCTCCCGCCCCCGGGTTCGCCCTTAGCCCTGCCAGGGCTCGTCGGCGCTGCCCCCGTAGATGCTGGGGATCTTCGACCCCATGGGCCGCAGGTAGGTGGAGAGCTGCCCGCGGTGGTGGATGGTGTGCTTGGCGATGAAGCTCAGGTACATGGCCGCCGGGAACTGGAAGGCGCCGTAGAAGTCCAGGACGTGGACCAGTTGGTCGGCGGTCATGGCCTTGATCTTGTCCAGGGCGCGGGGGAGGTTCTTGCCGTACCACTCCGCCAGATCGCGCACCGACTTAGACTCGTTCTTGTAGCGCTCTTCCATCTTGAAGGCGCCCTCCGCGATCTCCTCCGCGAACTGCACCTCCACGCAGACGATGTGCCAGGCCAACTCCCAGGCGCTGCGGGCCTTGGGGTCGGGACGGTAGTCGCGCTTGGCGTCGGGGATGGCCTCGATCACCTTGCGGGTGGTCTCCATCTCCCGCTTCAGGTCGCCCAACATGAGATCACGGTAGCAAAGAGCGAATTCCTTGTTGAGGGAAGGGGCTTGGGTGGCGGTAGCCATGGGGTTCCTCCTTTGCAAAACGCGCGCCGGGCGCAGTCGCCTGCGCCCCGGCCACTGCGGGATGATTGGTGATCTAGACGCCGACCGGCTGCTTGCTGGTGACGGGCACGGATGTGAGCCAGCCGTAGCGGTCGGGGGCGGTGCCGTTGACGATGCTGAAGAAGTCCTTCCGGATAGCTTCGGTGACGGGGCCCACCACACCCTTGCCCACGCTGATCTTGTCCACCGACCGGATGGGGGTGATCTCGGCGCCGGTGCCGCTGAAGAAGACCTCGTCGGCGATGTACAGCATCTCGCGGGGGATGCCCTGCTCCGCCACCGGGATGCCCTGGTCGCGGGCGATGCGGAGGACGGTGTCGCGGGTGATGCCGGCCAGCACCGAGTTGCCCAGGGGCGCGGTGTAGAGCGTGCCCTGGCGCACCAGGAACAGGTTCTCGCCCGAGCCTTCGCTGACGTAGCCGTTGGCGTCGAGCGCGATGCCCTCCACGTAGCCGTTCAGGATGGCTTCCATCTTGATGAGCTGCGAGTTCATGTAGTTGGCGCCCGACTTGGCCATGGCGGGCAGGGTGTTGGGGGCGATGCGCGTCCAGGACGAGACGCACACATCCACGCCCTCGTCGGCGCCGTGTCCTAGGTACTTGCCCCACTCGTAGTTGACGATGTAGACCTCGGTGGGCGAGCTGAAGGGGTTCACCCCGGCCTCGCCGTAGCCGCGCAGCACGATGGGGCGGATGTAGCAGGGCACGGTGCGGTTGGCCTGGACGATCTCGATGAAGGCGGCCACCAGCTCGTCGCGGCTGTAGTCCACGTCGATGCGGTAGATCTTGGCGGAGTCCAGCAGGCGCTGGGCGTGCTCGGACGCCCGGAAGATGGCGGCGCCGCCCTTGGGCTGGGCGTAGCAGCGGATGCCTTCAAAGACCGAAGAGCCGTAGTTCACCACGTGCGACATCACGTGCAGGGTGGCCTGGTCCCAGGGAATCAGCTTGCCGTTGTGCCAGATCTTCTCCGTCTTCTTGATGGCCATGCGGGCGGCTCCTTGGTGGCGCGAGTTGACTGCGACGGCCCCGGGGCG
Source organism: Terriglobales bacterium (assembly GCA_035624475.1). Taxonomy (NCBI): domain Bacteria; kingdom Pseudomonadati; phylum Acidobacteriota; class Terriglobia; order Terriglobales; species Terriglobales bacterium. The sequence continues at coordinate 25,441 of DASPRL010000368.1, read as the reverse complement.
GACTCGTCAATTATATCCAAGCGTGGAGGGCGGCCAAGAGCCATTTTCGCGCGGGCCAAGGCCAATCGCGGGAGGAGGGCTCGCCGCCAGGACCGGCGATCAGGGCAGGCCCGCGCCCGCCGGGGCGGCGGGAGCGGGTTCCGCCTCCGCGCGGCTGTGGGCGGGCAACTCGTCGCCGCGGAAGTAGCGGCCGCGCGCGGCCCGCATCTCGCCCATGGCGGTGAACGGCTTGCTGTAGTCGTTGCGCGCGTTCCAGAAGAGGAAGCCCACCCCGCCGTGCGCCTTGGCCACGCTCACCTGCGTCTCCACGTATCCCGGGGAGTAGGTCTTGGTGCGCCAGCCGAAGGCCTGCAGCCACGGCCGCAGCACCACCCCGCTGCCGGTGGTGATCTTGCCGAAGCGCTCCATGGACTCGGAGATGAAGTGCTCGGGAGCGTCGCCGGGGAGCTTGTAGCCGTCCATGCCGAAGAAGTGCGAGGGATAGATCATGGGCGAGAGCACGTCGCACTCCTGGGCCATGCGCACGACGTCCTGCCCGGTGTGGGCGAGGTCCACCTCGCGCTGCCAGGCCATCACTCCAAAGACGTCGAGTGAGAGCAGCGCGCCCTGGGCGTGCACCTCGGCATAGGCCCGGTGCAGGAAGCCGGCGATCACGTCGGCGCGGATCCACTTGGGATGCTCGCTCTCGAAGGCGAAGCGCGCATCCTTCTGGTCGCCCTCGGCGGGAAAGCGCACGTAGTCGAACTGGATCTCGTCGGCGCCGGCCGCCGCCGCCTCCCGCGCCAGCGCCAGGTTGTACTCTTGCACCTCGGGGCGCGAAGGGTCGGTCCACACCAGCTTGCCGTTCTCCCGCCACGGCTGTCCCGAGCGCCGCGACTGCACCGCCAGCTCGGGATGGTGCACCACCAGCTCCTCGTCGCGGAAGATGGCGATGCGCGCGATGCCGTGCATCCCCAGCGCGTGCACGAAGCGCATGAACTTGGCCAGGTTGGGGATCACCGGACGGCCGCCGGGGGCCAGCCGGTGCTGGAAGGGGACGTTGACCACGCCGTTGGAGTCCTTCACGTCGAAGACCACGGCGTTGCCGCCCGCCGCGCGCCACTCCCGGATGATGCGCAGGCCGTGCTCGCTGCCCGCCATCAAGCCGGTGAGGTAGATGGCGCGCACCTCGAAGTCCTTCTTCACCGGGATGACCTTCTCCACGATGGGCTTGTCTTCCATGCCCGGGATCAGCACCGGCCCGGGCTTGAGGAAAGGTCCCTTCAGGTGGTTGGCCTGGGTGATGGCGGTCTCCAGCTCGCCTGCCGTCATGTAGTGGCTCTCCGGCAGGTAGAGCCGGACCAGCGTCGCCAGGGTGTTGCCCTTCAGCGCGGTGTAGATCTCGACGTGCGTGCCTGCGGGCTGGAGAAAGTCGGGAGGCAGTGCGGCCATCGGCAGCGCGGCCGGGGAAGCCGGGGCCTTGGGCGCAGGCGCGGCGGCGGTCGCTGCCGTCGCAGGTGCGGCTGCAGCCGCCGCGGGAGCCGCGGCGCGCGGCGCGGGCGTGACCAGCGGCGGCGCCATTCGCAGAAGCAGGACGGCGCACAACACCAACAGGCAGAGGGCTGCAGCTAGATTGCGAACGGGATGCCTTCTCATGAACACCGATTCCCGAGGGTTAGGGGAATAGTAACACGGCGGCGGAAACGCCCTTCAGTAGCGGCCCGGGTACCGGGCGGGAGCGCCGATCCGGTGGGCCTGGTGTCCGCCCCTTAGACGCCGTCGTCGCGCGCCGGGTTGCGGGATTTTTCTTGGCCCGGCTCGCCCCATGGCCGCCCCGCCCGCCACGAACCACCCCCAAGTGGCATCTAAGCGTACTAGGCAGGAAGAAGGACATGAAGACCGGACTCAATACCGTGCTCGATCCCACCCGGCGCAGCCGCGAAGTGGAGGAGTTCGAGGCCTACCTGCACCGCAAAGTGGTCGGCCAGGACGACGCCATCGCCAAGGTCACCGCCATGTACCAGACCTTTCTGGCGGGGCTGAACCCGCCCGGCCGCCCGGTGGGCAATCTGCTCTTCCTGGGACCGACGGGCTCGGGCAAGACCCGGGTGGTGGAGGTCATGGCCGAGGCCCTCTTCGGCGACCCCCGCGCCCTGCTCAAGATCGACTGCGCCGAGTTCCAGCACAGCCACGAGATCGCCAAGCTCATCGGCTCGCCCCCGGGCTACCTGGGCCACCGCGAGACCCATCCCCTGCTCACCCAGGAGTCGCTCAACCAGTGGCACAGCGACAAGCTGCGGCTTTCGCTGCTCCTCTTCGACGAGGTGGAAAAGGCCTCCGACGCCCTCTGGCAACTGCTGCTGGGCATCCTGGACAAGGCCACGCTCACCTTGGGTGACAACCGCCGCGTGGACCTTTCCCGCTGCCTCATCTTCCTGACCTCCAACCTGGGAGCGGGCGAGATGAACGGGCTGGTGGAGGCCGGCCTGGGCTTCGGGCAGAGGGGCGCCGACGGCGACGCCCGCCTGGACGAGCGCACGGTGCGCGCCGCCCTGGAAGCCGCGCGCCGCAAGTTCTCCCCTGAGTTCCTCAACCGCATCGACAAGGTGGTGGTCTTCCAGCGGCTGCGCCCCGAGCACCTGGAGCGCATCCTGGAGATCGAGTTGGGCATGGTGCAGCAGCGCATCCTCGAGGCCGCGAGCGAGCGCCAGTTCGTCTTCCGCTGCACGCCCCCGGTGAAACGCTTCCTCATCGATCGGGGCACCGACCCACGCTATGGCGCCCGCCACCTCAAGCGCGTCATCGAGCGCGACCTGGTCTTTCCGCTCTCCAACCTGCTGGCCACCGGCCAGGTACGCCTGGGCGACTTCATCCGCGTGGAGCTGGACGCGCGCGGCGCCCTCAGCTTCGTCAAGGAAGCCGAAGGGGTCAGGATCCCGGTGCTGGAGCGGTTCGGAGAAGAGTGGCCTCCCTCCGCGGCCGCCGGGCGCGCCGCGCGCGGGGCCGCCGCCGGCGCCGGCTCCACCGGCTCCCGCAAGTAGAGCGTCGCCATCCCTCGGAGTAGAATCCAGAGGTGGGATTCCACGCCGGGCGCTCGCTCGCGCCCCCTGGGGAGGGACTATGAGCCGCCATCCATTGCGCCAGCGTTCCCTGGCGCTGCTTCTGGCCAGTCTGTTCTTCGCGGTGGAATCGGTGGCGGTGGCGGCCGCGCCCGAGTTGCCCAATCCCGGGCGGGTCTCCTACAGCAAGGACCAGCAGCACCAACTCGGCCTGCAGGCCTCGCAGGAGGTCTACAAGCAGATGCCGGTGCTGCCCGACTCCAGCCCTGTGACCCAGTACGTGCAGCAGTTGGGGCGCCAGCTGCAAGCAGTCATCCCGCAGCAGGATTCCTGGCCCTACGAGTTCCACGTGGTGCAGCAGAAGGAGATCAACGCCTTTGCCCTGCCCGGCGGGCCCATCTTCATCAACGTGGGCACCATCACCGCCGCCGACAACGAGGCCCAGTTGGCCGGGGTGATGGCCCACGAGATGTCGCATGTGTACATGCAGCACTCGGTCAAGCAGGCGGAGAAGGCACAACTGGCGGAGGGGCTGGCGGGCCTGCTGGGAGCGCTGATCGGCAACTCCGGCGGCCTGGTGGGCAGCCTGGCGCAGGCCGGCATCCAGATCGGCGGCGGCATGGTCATGCTCAAGTACTCTCGCAGCGACGAGGCCCAGGCCGACGCGGTCGGCGCCATCATCATGTACAAGGCCGGCTACGATCCCCGCGCCCTGCCCGCCTTCTTCCAGAAGCTGGAGCAGCAGGGGGGGCAGCCGCCGCAGTTCCTCAGCGACCACCCCAATCCCGGGAACCGCGTCGCCGCCGTGGACAAGGAGATCGCCGACTGGCCGCAGAGAAAGTTCCTCGCTTCCGGCCAGTCCTTCGCGCGCGCCCGCCAGCAGGCCCAGGGAGTGAAGGCCTACAGTGCGCAGGAGATCGCCGACGGCGCCAAGCAGGGCCTGTGGGCGCGGCAGAACGCGCCGGGCGGCGCCGCCGTCCCCGCCGGCCAGCCCGCGCCCGCGGGGCAGCCCGCCCCCTCCCCCGGCACCGCGGCGCCGGGCGCGGGCTCGGTCATGCCCAGCGGCTCCTTCACCACCCTGAACAACAGCGTGCTCTCCATGAAGTACCCCGACAACTGGCAGGTCACGCAGAGCGACGGCGGGCTCACCATCGCTCCCGCAGCCGGGGTCTCGCAAACTGGTGTCTCCTACGGGGTGATGCTGGGCGGCTACCAGCCGCGCAACAGCGGTGGAGACGTGCTGGGGAGCGGCACCCAAGAGCTGGTTTCCGTCCTCACCCAGAACAATCCTGGTCTGCAGGCCAGCGGGCCGGGGGACGATATTCGCGTCAACGGGGTGGCGGGCAAGTCGGTGGAGATGAGCGGAGCCTCACCCCTGGCCGGCCCCGACGGCAAGCCCTTGCGCGAGCGCGACTGGCTGGTCACCCTCGTGCGCAGCGATGGCACCCTGCTCTTCCTGGTCTTCACCGCGCCGGAGAAGGACTTCGATCAGTTGGAGCGCACCGCCTTCGGGCCTATGCTGCGCAGCGTGAAACTCAACTGAAGTACTCAGTACCCGGTACTCAGTACTCAGAAAAAACCAAAGGCCGGCTCCCCGCCGGCCTTGCTCTCCAGAAACTAGAAACTAGAAACGAGAACCTGGAAACTCGCCCTCAGCCCTTTTTCAGTTCGACCAGCACCTGCCGCGCGATCTCTTTCAGAGTCTCGAAGACGCCGACCCCCTGGAAGGCCACCGCCTCGAAGACGGGCTCGCCCTTCCTGACCAGCTCCTTCCTGAGCTGCTCCACCGCCAGCACGTTGGGCAGGTCGCGCTTGTTGAGCTGCAGCACGTAAGGGATCTTGGCAAAGTCGTAGCCGTATTCCTTGAGGTTCTCGTGCAGGTTGTCCAGGGCCTCGATGTTGGCGTCCATGCGCTCTTCCTGGGAGTCGGCCACGAACACCACCCCGTCCACGCCCCGCAAGATGAGCTTGCGGCTGGCCTCGTAGAACACCTGTCCGGGCACGGTGTAGAGGTGGAAGCGGGTCTTGAAGCCGCGCACCGTCCCCAGGTCCAGGGGCAGGAAGTCGAAGAAGAGGGTGCGGTCGGTCTCCGTGGCCAGGGAGATCATCTTGCCCTTCTGCTTCTCGGCGGTCTTGTCGTAGACCACCTGCAGATTGGTCGTCTTGCCGCCGAGGCCGGCGCCATAGTAGACGATTTTGCAGTTGATCTCGCGTGCCGCGAAGTTGATGAAGCTCAAGCCTAGCCTCAATCGGGCGCGCAACGATCGCGGGGGCAGGCGTCACGCGCGGGGATTCCGACCAGTTCCTGGGGGTAGCCCTTGTTTATATCACACCGCTGAGGTCCCGAAAAGCGCGCGGAACCGGCCCTGCTACTGCTCCGCCGCGCCCCTCAGCGGGCGCGCGCGGGCAGGGGATAGTAGCCGCCCTTGGCGTAGACCAGCAGGTCGGGGCGGTGCACCCGCACCTCGATGGAGCGATAGGTGTTGGCCACGCTGGCCGAGGAGGTGTAGCCCAGGGTGTACTGGTTGCGGGCTACCTCGGTCACCCGGGCGTAGGCTGCCTCGATGGAGTCGCGGGTGAACTCCGCGAACACCTGCCCGCCGGTGGCCGAGGCGTAGCGGGGAAGGATGTTGCCGTAGCCCATGCGGGGCACGTGGATCTTGCCCAGGGTGTCGTAGGCGGGGATGGCGGCCGCGTCCACCCCGATGGCGTAGACCGAGACCTCGTCGGAGAGCAGCACCTTGAGGACCTCGCTGTAGCTGGCGTGGCTACCCTGTTCCGCTCCGTCGCTGATGACGAAGATGATCTTGCGCCGCCCCTTGTCGCGCCGAGCCAAGTCCTGCGCCGCCTCCAGGATGGCGTCGTTGAGCACGTAAGCCTCGCGCGAGTAGCTCTGCACCGGCGGCCGGCCCGGGTCCACCGGCATGCCGTTCACGGTGGGACCGGAGGCCATGGGGCCGCTGATCACCGGCACGCCCCCCGTCCTCCCCGAGCGCCGCGAGCGCTTCAAGCCGGCCTCGATCTGCTGGCTGGCGCTGGTGAAGTCCTGGGCCTGGGTCACCGAGCTGCCGTAGGTGTAGATGGAAACCTCGTCGTAGGGGCTGAAGGCGCCCACCAGCGCGGGCAGGGTCTCGTTCACCTTGCGCATCACCGTGTCGGAGAGGTTCAGGTCCAGCACGATCGCCACCGACAGCGGGAAGGGATCGCTGGTGAAGAACTTGATGGGCTGCTGGTTGCCATCCTCGAAGACCGCGAAATCTTCCTTGGTCAACCCTTCCACCAGCCGCCCGTCGGAATCCCGCACCGTCACCGGAACCACCACGTAGTTCACCGTCTTGATGAAGCTGTATAGCTGCTCCTGGCCGCTTCCGGGCAGGGGCGTGGCGCCCCCTGGGGGCACGGTGGTGACGGTGGCAGGCGGCGGGGCCTGGGTCGCGGCCGGCGGGGCGGTGGCGCCCGGGGGGAAGGGGGTAGGCGCCGGCTTGGTGGCCGAGGGCGCGTCGGGGATGGGCTGCTGCTGCGGTTGCTGCGATTGCGCCGAAGGGTTCTGGGGCTGGGGCTGGTCCTGGGCCAGGAGCGCTCCCCCGGCCAGCACGACCGCCGCCAGCACCCACCTCATCGCCGTTTGTCCGCCCATGCTCCCCGTCCTTGAACTGCCTCTTTTGTCCGGCCGCCGATCGCTGTTCTACACTAATCGTGGTTCGCCAAACCCGCATCTAACAACCTCTAGTCTAGCAATAAAGGCGGAAAAAGTGTTGATGCCCACCGGCCCCCGTTCCCGCGTTCTTGCACCCTGGCTGCTCGCCCTCCTTCTGGTCACCCCGGCCCTGACCCGGGCCCAACAGCCACCCCCGCCTCCGGACTCCTCGCAGCAAGGCGAAGAACAGAAGCCCGTCACCACCCTCAAGGTCGAGGTCAACGTCGTCAACCTCTTCTTCAACGTGAAGGACAAGCACGGGGCCCTGATCCCCGGCCTGGTCAAGGACGACTTCCAGGTCTTCGAGGACGGCAAGCCGCAGACCATCAAGTACTTTTCCGCCGAGAGCAACGAGCCCCTTACCCTGGGCATCCTCATCGACACCAGCTACAGCCAGAACCGCGTGCTGCCCATGGAACAGGAGGTCGGGGCCGACTTCCTGAGCCGCGTGCTCACCAAGAAGGACTTGGCCTTCGTCATCAACTTCGACGTCCAAGTCACCCTGGTGCAGGACTTCACCAACAACGTGCGCGAGTTGCGCGACGCCCTCAACAGCACCCGCATCAACGCCGGGGGCGTGGGAGGCGGCATCCCCGGCATGGGCCAGGGACCGTTTCCCACCCAGGGCACGCCCAAGGGCACGCTGCTCTACGACGCCGTCTATCTCGCCTCCCAGGAGAAGCTGGCCAACGAGGTGGGGCGCAAGGCCATGATCCTGCTCACCGACGGCCAGGACCAGGGCAGCCAGACCCGCATCAAGGAAGCCATCGAAGCGGCGCAGAAGGCCGACACCATCTGCTACGTCCTGCTCATCGCCGACCGCGGATTCTACTGGGGCTACGGCATGGGCTACACCGGCGAAGGCGACATGCGCCAGATGGCGGAGCAGACCGGCGGCCGCGTCATCAGCGTGGGCAACAAGTATGAGAAGCTGAAGCAGGCCTTCGACGAAATCTCCAACGAGCTGCGCAGCCAGTACAACATCGGCTACGTGCCCACCAACTCCCAGCGCGACGGCAGCTTCCGCAAGGTCGAGATCAAGACCAAGCAGGATTACAAGATCCAGTCGCGCCGCGGCTACTACGCCCCCCGGGCGCAGTAGAGCCGCCGGCCATCCGGTTTCGGCCCTCAGGAAGACGGGGAAGGGCACAGCCTGGCCGCCCTTTTTCCCGGCCTTGCTTTTCCGGATGGCGGAAGGATGGCGGCGGCCGACAGCTACGGCAGCGGCGCGTAGTATCCCTGGCGAGCGCGCACGTGCAGCTTCTTGTTGCGGGCCTCGATCTGGATGCTGCGGAAGCGCCCATTGGGCACGAAGTCGGCGGGCTTGTAGTCCACCATGTACTGACTGCGCAACTCCTCCTGCACCGCCTGGAAGTAGTCGGCCACCTCTTCCAGCCGCATGGGGAAGAAGACGCGGCCGCCGGTGGACTCCGCCAGCCGCTCCAGGTTCCTGTCCCCCGGCCCCTTCATGCCCATGATGTTGGTGCTGATGGCATAGATGATGACCTCGGCGCGCTGCGCCATCTCCACCGCTTCCTCGCGGGTGACGTGGCTGAAGTTGTCGTCGCCGTCGCTCACCAGCACGATGGCCTTGCGCACCGCGTAGGGTTCCCCCGTCTTGCCCAGCTTGTCGCGGCAGGCCCAGTAGACGGCGTCATAGAGCGCGGTGCCTCCGCCCGGGCGCAGCACCCGCACGCCGTGGCTCAAGGACTCGCTGCTGTCGGTGAAGTCGGCGGTCAGCGCGCGCTCGGTATCGAAGCCCAGCACGAAAGCCTTGTCGGTCTTGGGCCGCACCGTCTGGTTGAGGAACTCGATGGCCGATTCCTGCTCGAACTTGAAGCGCGAACGGATGGAGGTGGAGGTATCGATCAGCAGGCCCACCCGCAGCGGCAGGTCGGTCTCGGCCTTGAAGTACACCACCGCCTGCGGCGGCTTGTGATCGTCGAAGACCTCGATGTCGTCCTGCTTCAGGTCCTTCACGAAATGGCCGTGCTTGTCGGTCACGGTGAAGACGACGTTGACCTCGTCCACCCGCTTCTTGATCGTGGTCACGGTGTAGCCGGTGTCGTCCTGAGCGGCCGGCTTCTGGGTTGGCGTCGCGGGCGCCGGCTTGGGGTTGTCGGCGGGAGGCGAGGCCGGCGCGGCCCCGGCTCCGGTCTCGGTCTTGGGTGCCGGCGGGGCGGCGCTGGCCGCGGCGGGAGCCGCCGTGGGCGCCGGCGCTGCCGCCGGCTCCAGGCCGGCCGCGGGCGCGGCGGGCTGCTGCTTCACGCTCGAGGGGGCTTCCGGCAGTGGCGCCGGCTTGCTATCCTGCGCGGCTGCGCTTCCCGCCGCCAGTGCCCCCAGCAGGAAGAGGGTAGGGACATGGAACTTCATGGGAGGTCTCATTATAGCCGCATTTCACTGGCTGCGCCGCAGCCGCCGCAGCAGCGCCGCCAGCTCCGGCGGCAGTGGCTGCTCGAAGCGCAGCCTCTTCCCGCTGCGAGGATGGGCGAACTCCAGCGCCCACGCATGCAGGAAGTTCCGATCCAAAGACGCTGCCTCGCTCTTGGGATGCACGTTGCCGGCCATCGCCACGCCTGACGCCCTGCTCCTCCGCCCCGGCGCCGCCGCCAGCACCCGCGGCGCGCCGTAGAGCGCGTCCCCCACCACGGGATGGCCCAGCGAGGCCAGGTGCACGCGGATCTGGTGGGTCCGCCCTGTGTCGATCCTGACCTCGAGGAGGGAAAATCTTCCCAGCCGCGATTCCAGCCGCTCGCGCACCTGCCAGTGCGAGACTGCCTCGCGCCCGCCCGCCCCGCGCGTGGTCATGCGCGTGCGCCGCACCCGGTCGCGCTGGATGGGGCTGGCGATGGTCCCGCGCTCCGTCTTCATCCACCCGTGCACCAGGGCCAGGTAGGTCTTCTTCACCCGGTGCTCGGCGAACTGGCGCGCCAGGGCGTGGTGGGCGGCGTCGTCCTTGGCCACCAGCAGCAGCCCGCTGGTCTGCTTGTCCAGGCGGTGCACGAGGCCCGGGCGCAGCGGCCCGCCCACCTGCGACAGCTCGCGGAAGTGGTGGAGCAGGGCATTGACTAGGGTGCCGCGGTTGCGCGCGCTCTCGGTGGGACCCGCGCCGGCGTGCACCATCATGCCCGCGGGCTTGTTGACAACGATGACAGCGTCGTCCTCGTAGACGACCTCCAGCGGGATGTCCTCAGGGAGGGCGCGCAAAGGTGGCCGCTGTGCCTCGCCCAGCACCGCGACTTGCTCGCCGCCGCGCAGCCGCAGTGAGGCCCGGGCCTCGCCGCCGTTCACGCGCACCTGTCCCTGCGCGATGAGCTGCTGCACCCGGGCGCGGCTCACGCCCGCGCTCTGCAGCCGCGCCGCCAGGAACTGGTCCAGGCGCCGGCCCGCCTCCTCCGGCCCCGCCAGGAATGTCTTGGGAGTCCCCACCAGATGAATGTACCGCCGCGACCGGCCCGCCCGCAGCCAGTTTCGCTCCGCGGGCTAATGCGCGCTCTCAGGCCAGGGGCTGAAGCCATCCGGGCCAAGCACGGTCACCGTAAGTCCGTAGGAGGACTCGGAGGATTCGGAGCCCGGTGAGTAGCAGCTCTCCGGGACCACATTCAACACCGTCCCTCCGCTCTCCCAGTGCATGTTCCAGGTGCCGGAACTCCGGCCGCAGCCCTCATAGTCGGCATAAAAGGGATTCACATGATCGACCACGAAGCCCGGCTGCATGCCGGAAAAATCGAAAAGGTCCCCTGCGATCATCAGGGGCCCGCCGACCCGATCGGCCGTGCGCGTCACTGTGAAGCCGACGAAATCCTTCTGCAGGTTGTCCGCGCTGCGATAGCTGTACTGCTGGCTGCCGGTCGGGAGGAACCGGCTGCGATAGACCTGCCCCTCGTAGACCGCTGCCCCCATGATGACATGGCTCATCGGCATCCACGTCAGGACGCTGTATGCCCGCCGAGCATGAAACTTCAGGTGGGTCGCTTCGGCGACTTTGTTCTTGAGGGTCACCAGCCGCAACCGGATGTTGTCCTGGTCGAGATGGAGGAAGTACTCGGGAACCTGCACTTGTGCCTGGTTCCACGACCACGCTTCGCGTGTCAGCTCGACCGTGGTACCGGGCCCCGTCTGGCCCTGGGGTGGAGGAAAGTCGAGGTAGACCTCGCCTGAGACATCGAAGTTGCAGCCGCGCACAAGGAACATCTGGCTTGTGGTCAGGGTGTCGAGTGCCGTGTCGCTCTCGGCGTATGTGACACGGGTGATGGCCGGTTGCTGAGTCACCGTGCAGGGAGGCAGAGGGGCGGGAGCCTCGCTGTGGGCATCATCTCCCCCCGATCGCTGGCCGGAGGCTGGCGCCGCCATCCCTTCCGGCCCCTGGCCGGTTTCCTCCGCTGCCTCGACATGGCTCGGTCCAGCGGTTTTCGTCCCGTGAGGCCCCCAGGGATTGGCTAGTGTGGCGCCGGGCCGCAGGTTGGCGATGGAGGGCGGCTCGCTGCCCCCCGCCGCGGGCTGCGTTTCCGTCGCCTGAGGAGTGGGCGCGGCGGTGCCTCCACCCCCGCCGCCGCAGTTGGTGATGTCGGGCTTGATGTCGAAGGGGATGGCCGCGCCCGGCGCCACCTGGGTGGCGCGGATCTTCCCTCCGAAGTGCCCGACGCCGCTGGCGTCCAGCGGGATCTCCGGCGGCGGGGCCTGCACCAGCACCACCGGCCCGGTCACGCTCACACTCACGCAGGCGCGCACCGAGCCGTCGCCGAACTGCACCGTGTAGGAGAAGTCGGCGCCCTCCTGGCTGCGCAGCTTGCTGCGGTCCAGGGTGGCATTCAGGATCTTGAAGACGCCGCCGGTGAACGTCTGCTGCTGGCCGTTGCGGTCGAAGAAGCTGAATTTGACCGGGCCGGGCGCGAGGTCGCGCGGGGCCTGGAAGGCGGTGATGGCCTGCTCGCCGTTGGGGCTGATGGCCTGCACGAAAGGCAGGATCCAGGTCTGGCCTCCCTGCTCCAGGGTGGGCCGGCGCAGCAGCCCGATGAGGTTGACCTTGTCGCCGGGCTGGAAGAACTGCGGAGGCCGGGAAGGAATTCCAGCAGTTGGATTCTGGACTACGGGCACGTGGGCCACCAGGCCGCCTTGGATGACCACCCCGGTCGAGCCTGACGGCGGAGCCGGAGTGGCGCCGCCGGGGGCGTTGGGCAGACCCACGTCGACCTTGGGCGCGTCGATGGGCACGCACATGGCGAAGCGGCCGTTGGCGTCGGTCATCACCCCGCCGCCGTTCTTGCTGAGATAAGGAGCGCCGGCCCCCAGGTCGGTGGGGGCGATGATGCCCGCCTGCCCGGCGCGAGTGTCGGTCGGGGCGATGCCACCTTGGCCCGCGCTGGGCTGGGAGAGGCCGATGAGGATGTGATCGACGCCCTGGTTCCCCGGCTGCGCCAGGATGCTCTGGGCCTGCTTAAGCAGGCCGGCGCAGTCCTGAGGAGCGTTCACCGGCGGCAAAGTGGGCAGCGGGCAGTTGGGACCCGGGGCGCCGGTGGCGGTGGTGGGGCAGGGCTGCGGCTGCGGCGGCTTGGGCCGCGCCGGCGGGCAGCCGGGAGGCAGGTTGCCGGCGGCGTCGGGCACGCAGGGCTGGCGCTGCGGCGGCTGCGGTTTGGTGGGCTCTTCCTCGCCGATGACCACCCCCGTCAGGGTGATAGGAACGCCGCCAGCGATCTGCACCGGGGTGTTGGGCACGGGCTTGTCGTCCGGGCCCAGCACCACGCCCGTCAGCACGCCGCCGGGGAAGGCGCCGCTGGGCAGCAGGACGGTGGAGCCTGGAGGCGTCGGCTGGGGCTGCGTGGGCTTGTTCTCGCAGCGGCCGACCTCGACCTTCTGCTGGTCGCTGACCGCGCCGGCGTATTCCATGTTGCCCTGCCACAGGGCGCGGATCAGCCACACTCCGGGCGAGGGATTGTTGAGGGTGTCCTGGAACTGGCCGCCGGCGTCGGTGTGCACCAGGTGCGTGACGGTAGAGCCGCCGCCCGGCGGGGTGTAGTCGATGGCGATGATGACGTTGTTGAGGTGGGGATCGAGCTGGCCCTTCACCACCAGTTGCGACGGCGGCACCATGGTGGCGGGCCGGGTGTCGGGGCAGTGGAACTCGGCGGTGAGGGTGAGCTTGGAGGGATCGACGGTGTGCACGCCTTCCACCACGCCCGCGATCTGCATCCAGCCGAAGTGCCAGTAGTTGGCGCTGGTGGAGGGCACGGCGCGGTTGATCATGTGGTGCTGAGCAAAGGCGGTGACGCGCAGGTTGAAGGTGCGCGCCATGGGCGTGCCCGGCGGCACCTGGACCTTGACCGGGACCTGCTTGACCTCGTGCGGCGCGAGGGTGAAGTCGTAGACCCCGCCGTTGACCTCGTAGTGCCAGTCGGGCGGCAGTTCGCTGTGGATGCGCAGTTGGATGGGGCGGGAGAAATCGCTCTCGCTTCCGCCCGGTGCGGCGCCGGTGATGTTGCCGTGCGCCATCCCGTAGTTGTTGGCGACGAAGAAGTACCGGTCGTCGACGTGGAAGTCGTGGGTGACGGGATCGCGCACCGCCTCGAAGTGGTCGAAGTTCTCCTGCGCCTGGTTGTTGGAGGTGACGATCTCGCTGGGAATGGGGGTGAGGATGATCTGCACGCAACTGTGGAAATTGAAGTGGCCGGCCTCGATCTCCGGCTCGGTGAGGGTGACGTGCGGGGTCCAGTTCACGTAGACGTCGCGATAGCTGTCGGCCGGGATGGCGGGGATGGTGGTGCTCCCCACCTCGGTCCAGGAGCCGCTGACGCCGACCCCCAGCGGGTCGGTCACCTGGAAGTGCACGGTGACGTTGTTGGCGGGGACGCTGCCGCCGTTGTGGACGCGGGCGTAGATGCGGTTCTCGTGGTTGGCGCAGGGATCGTCGCCGTTGCCGATGACGGTGCCGTCGCCGCGGCGCCCGTAGCGCAGGCCGGCGGCGCCCACGGTGTCTTCATAGCCGTTGCAGGAGCTGTCTACCCAGATGTCCACCGTCTCGTAGGTGTTCATGGGGGCGGTGAGCCAGGGATAGAGAAAAGGATCGGGGTGGCCGGGAGGAACGCCGCGGGTGACGGTGACGCCGTAGCCGTCGCCCACCCTGCCGTTGACGTGCATCATGATGGCGTTGATGGGATCGTTGAAGGTGTCGCCGGGATGCCAGAGGACGAAGGGCCAGCAGTAGGGATGGGAGTCGGCGACGTGAGCGTGGGGAGTCAGGCAAGTGGAGTAGCGCGGGTCGGCGTCGCTGTTCACGCAGCCGCCGCTGACGGTGGTGTCGCAGGCGTTGAGCATGGTCAGGGGCGTGGCCCAGCCGTCGACCGAGCGGTTCTCTTCCGCGATGTACATGTGGACGCCTTCGTCGAACAGGCCGTAGGAGCGGTTGTCGGCGCCGGTGTCGGTGCGGGCCTCGACGAAGATGGAGCGGTCGCCCTCCAGCGGCAGCTTGATGCCGCGCGGAGCCACGGTGGCGCCGGGATCGGCCTTGTTGACCGGCTCCAGCACGTAGGTGCCGCCGGCGGTGCCGCTGCTGGGCTTGGGAATGGTCACCGTCTTGGAGGCGGGCAGCCAGCCGGGGAAGGAGGTCTTGCTTTCGTCGGAGACGACGGGGTTGCCGGAGAGCGAGTACACGGTCTCGCCGCAGGGATAGCAACTGTCCATCAGGTCGTAGCCGCTGGAGTAGCCGCCCGGGTGGGAGAACATGTCGTGCCCTTCGAGCTGGAGGCTGTGCCCGATCTCGTGGACCCAACCGTGCCAGTTCACCCCGGAGGGGCCCAGGTGGGGGAATTCGCTCAGCGGGTAGCTCGGGTTGTCGGGGCAGTCGGTGTCGAAGATGCGATGCACGTGGGCATGAGCGTGGGTGCTGCTGAGGTCCTGGTCGCCGCCCGCGGTGAAATTGTCGTAGGGGTCGTTGACGCCGCAGGGACTGAGCACGACCACCGCCTTCACGTTGGTGAAACTGGCGCCCCCGGCGCCGGCAGCTTCCGCCGCATCCCCCGTGAGGGCGCCCTCGTCCACGCACATCTTGCCCGCGTCGTCCGAGGCCGGGCACGACGACCAGTAGTGGCTCATGGGGTGGGTCAGGGCCGCGCGGCCGATGGTGACCTCCACATCCAGAGCGCCGAAGGAGAGCTTGGCGAAGTAGTCGTGGATCTCGCCGCCGGCCAGATTCAGATTCGCCTGCGTGCTGACCGTGCCGGGGCCGTCGCTGTAGGTGGTCTGGATGATCACGACCTTGTAGGTGCCGGTGACCGGCCCGGAGGCGCGCAGGGGCAGGGCCAGCAGCGGCGCAAGCACGGCCAGGACGAGCGGGAGAGGGGTGGGGCGCGGGAAAGCTCGGGTCATCGGGCACCTCGCAGGGGAGTGCAGGGCCGCCATCCTGCCTCCGCCCGTCCGGGTGGTCAAGTAGCCCCCAGGACATTAACTCTATCGATATCATTATGGAGCCATGATGTTTACTTATCATGTATGATGAGTAACTCCTTCGGCGCCCGCAGAGCCTCGGTTGTCGCTGAGAATGCCTTTGTCCGCAAGCCAGAGATGTGGCAGGATTAGGCATTCATTACACAGTAATGCCTGCCGGTTACTTTAGTGTGTTGACCCAAGGTCAATGCAGGGAATACGGTAAGGCAATTTTTGCAGAAAAGCGCCCCTCAGCATGGGGGAATATGCGGGTGCTACACCGTCACGGCCGCGCCAGCCGAGCTTCGGGCTTCACCATCGTGGAGCTGCTGATCACCATTGCCATCATCCTCACGATCTCGGCCATCGCCATCCCCAATCTGCTCAGTGCGGTCAACGACGCCAGGATCGCGCGCGCCGTGGGGGACGTGCGCACCATCGGCGATCAGGCCATGGGATATGAGGTCATTAACTACCAGCCGCCTCCCGACCTGACGACCCTGGGGTACGGGGGCAACCTGGATCCTTGGGGACATCCCTACCAATACCTGAGTTTCACGGGCCTGAAGGGCAAGGGGGCGATGCGCAAGGACCGGTTCCTGGTCCCCATCAACACCTACTTCGACCTGTACAGCATGGGAGCGGACGGCAAGAGTTCATCGCCCCTCACTGCCAAGGCCAGCCAGGACGACATCATCTGGGCGAACGACGGGGCCTTCGTGGGCCTGGCCTCCCAGTTCTGAGAAGCGAGCATGGCGTGGAAGGTGGACATCGCGTTTCTTCGCAGCAAGGTGGCGCGGCGGGTGTTCCTGCTGTTCGTGGTGTGCGCCATGCTGCCCATCCTGGCGCTGGCCCTGATCTCCTTCCGACAGGTCACCGAGCAACTGCGGGAGCAAAGCCGCAAGCAGCTCCAGCAGGAGAGCAAGACGCAGGGCATGAATCTGTTCGAGCGGCTGCGCAACGCAGACGCGGAGATGCGGCTGCTGGCAGCCAATCCCGACTCGCCCCGGGGAGAAACCGTGGGCATCCCCACGGAGCAACTGCAGGAGCACTTCCTGAGCCTGGCCCGCGTGGATCCCAAGGGCGCCGTGGAAGCCGTGCTGGGGAAACCCCGGATGCCGGAGATCCCGGCGGGGGAGCGGGAGCGAGCGGCGGGCCGACCGCTGATCCTGACGCAGCCGGCAGCGACGCCGGGTACCTCGCGCGTCTGGATCGTGCGCGAGCTGGCTCCTGGTGGTTCCACCGCCCCGGTGCTGGTGGGCGAAGTCAACCCCGACTACCTGTGGGGAGCGGAGAATCTGGGAAGCAACCTGCAACTGTGCGTGCTGGACCAGACCGGCAGCGTGCTCTACTGCCCGAGCGGCAATCCCCAGACTCTGCGGGAAGGAGTGCTGCGGACCCCCGGCTCCTCGATCTCGGGGGCGTTCGGGTTCGAGGACGACCGCCAGGGCTACCAGGCGGGGTACTGGACCGCCTTTTTGCGCTCCGGCTTCGCCAGTCCTTCTTGGGTGGTGGTGGTGTTCGAGTCGGAGGACGCCTTCCTGATCCCGCTGCAGCACTTCCAGAGCGTCTTCCCGCTGGTAATGCTGCTGGCACTGTGGGTGGTGTTGCTACTCAGCCTGATCCAGATCCGGCGCACGCTAGTGCCGCTGGAGCGACTGCAGCAGGGGACGCAACGCATCGCCAACCAGGAGTTCGACGCTCGCGTGAGCGTCACCAGCGGCGACGAGTTCCAGGAGCTGGCGGGGTCATTCAACGCCATGGCGGGGCGGCTGGGCCAGCAGTTCCAGGCCCTGAAGACCATCGACGAGATCGACCGCGCCATCCTGTCGTCGCTCAACCAGGAAGAGATCCTGGACACGGCCCTGTTCGGCATGGAGGGTCTGCTGCCTTACGACGGGATCTGCCTCTGCCTGTTGGATAGCGAGGCGGCGCTCAAGGGGAAGATCTACCTGCCCCGCAAGCAGAACAGCGAGGCCGGCGCTCGCCACGAAGTGCGGGACGTGCGGCTGCGGTCCAGCGACGTGCAGCAGCTCTGCGCCAGCCCGCAGCACCTGGCCGGAGCGATCGAGCAGAGTCCCCCGCCTCATCTGCGTCCGCTGGCGGAGCGGGGCATGCGCGCCTTCCTGGCGCTGCCCATCCTGCAGGACGACCGGTTGTTCGCCATTCTGGTGCTGGGCTACCTGGGGCCGCCCGCACTGAGCGCCGCGGACCTGCATCAGGCGCGGCAGATCGCGGACCAGTTGGGGGTAGCCTTCTCCAATGCCCGGCTGGTGGCGGCGCTGGACCAGCTGCACTGGGGCACGCTCACCGCCCTGGCGCGGGCCATCGACGCCAAGTCTCCCTGGACCAGCGGGCACTCGGAGCGGGTGACGCACCTGGCGGTGGACATCGGCAAGTTCATGGGGCTGCCGCCCAAGGAGCTGGCCATCATGCACCGCGGCGGCCTGCTGCACGATATCGGCAAGATCGGAACCCCGCCCAGCATCCTGGACAAGGCCGGCAAGCTGGAGGGGGAGGAGTTGCAGGTCATGCGCGACCACGTGCGCGTGGGCACGCGCATCCTGGAGCCGATTCCGGGCTTTGCGGAGATCCTGCCCATCGTCCAGCAGCACCACGAATGGTGGAACGGGAAGGGCTATCCCGCGGGCCTGGCGGGGGAGGCCATCAGCCTGCACGCCCGCATCTTCGCGGTGGCCGACTGCTACGACGCCCTGATCTCCGACCGGCCCTATCGCGCGGGGATGCCGCAGGAGCGGGTGCTGGCGATCCTGGAGGAGGGGTCGGGGACACAGTTCGACCCGCAGGTGGTCGAGGCCTTCCTGCAGTTCGTCGCGGAGCGCCAGCGCGAGAGCGCGGCGCCGGCCGCGAGCCTGGCCACCGCCCCGCTGGCCGGCTGGGAAGACGATCGAGGAGGCTGAACCCATGCGGCTGAAATCGGCGCTTGCGCTCGCGAGCCTGGGCCTGTTGCTGGCGCTGGGAGGCTGCCGCTTTTTCCAGTCCCAGCAGGAACTCCCCAGCGAACTCTATGGGGTATGGCGGACCTCGGCGCCCGGCTACGAAGGCCGTTTCCTACAACTGCAAAAAGGCTTCGTGATCTTCGGGGTGGACGAGAATACGGCCATGGCCCAGCACATCCGCAAGGTCAAGGCGGTGAAGGAGGGCGAGGAGACCCTGTATACCGTTTCCTCGGAAGAGGTTGGCGGCGAGGCCTCAGAGCTGAAGTTCTATTACAGCCCCGCCAACCGCACGATCCGCTTCGCCAACCAGGACCTGGTGTGGACCAAAGAGGAGCCGCCCCGGGATTAGGCGAAGAAGGTGGAGCGGCGGCCCACCACGTCCCCGGCCGCTTCCAGCAGTTGCAATTCGTCGGGCGAGAAGTCGGGCCCGGCGGCGGCCAGGGTGGCGCCCTTGCGCGAGATCTGCAGGACACCCACCACCTCGCCGCTCTTGCCCAGCACGGGCGCGCTCATCAGCTTCTGGATGACCCGCACCTCGGGATCGGGAGTGGTGTCCTGGCTGCCCAGCTTCACCATCTCGAAGATGCTGCTGTGCTTGACCCGGACGAAGCTGTTGAAGACCTCGGCCTTGCGGGCGGCGGCGGTGCGGGCCGCCACCGCCGAGCTGGAGAGCGGAATGGCGCCCGCCGCCCGCAGCTCGGCCGGATAGACAAAGTGCAGCATCCTGCCCTGGAGACGGAGGAGCGCCACCTCGTCGCGGCGCACACAGAAGAGCTTGGCCAACTCCGCGCACAACTGCTCGGGCGTGTCGAAGCGCTGCTGGGAGAGTCCCTGCAGACGCTGGTTGAAAGTGTTCCCCACCGCGATCGCCGCCATGACCGGGATTGTGGCGCGCACCGCGCCCAGCGTCAATTTACCTTCGTAACCACCGGGCTTCACCAAGGTAACGTGAGCAGGGCGCCCGGCCGGGCGCTCGAACCCAGACTCGCCGCCGCACATTTCGCTTGAGCCGCCGCAGCGGCAGAGCTTACCCTCTTACCCGACCAGCGCCAGGGCCCAACGTACCTGCCCGGAGAATCCCAGCGCACATCCGCGACGCGAGGTGAGAGGACGGTGGAGAAGACCCTGTCGAAGCCGGAAGCGGGCGAGCACACCGGCGTGCTGCTGTTTCTGGCCAGCTTCCTGGCGCTCTACTTCGAATTGGTGATCATCCGCTATCTCTCCACCGAGATCCGGGTCTTCGCCTACGTGAAGAACCTGCCGTTGATCGCCAGCTTCCTGGGGATCGGCCTGGGCATGAGCCTGGTGAAGCTGCCGCGGTGGGTGCGGGTGGCCTTCCCCCTGGTCACCGCGGCGCTGTTCCTTTCCATCACCTTCGCGGGCAGGCTGAACATCACCCATGTTCCCTTCCCCTCCAACGCCTACCTCTTCATGGGACTGGAGAACCAGACCAGCTTCCGCGCCGCGCTCTTCTTCTACGGGGTGATCTTCGCGGTGCTGGCGCTGGTGGTGCTGTTCTTCCTGGTGCTGGGCGGGCTGGTGGGCGAGTACCTGGGGCGGATGGCGCCGCTGGCCGGCTACGGCATCAACCTGCTGGGCAGCCTGGCGGGCATCGGGCTCTACACCCTGCTCTCGTTCTGGGCGACGCCGCCGTCGTTCTGGCTGACTATCGGGCTGCTGGCGGCCATGCCCTTCCTCTTCCGGCGCTGGACGGCGCTGCTGGTCCTGGTGGGAGTGCTGCTGGCGGTCTCGCTCTCGGGAGCGGAGCGCAGCATCTGGTCACCCTACTACCGCATCACCCTGCTGGAGGTGCAGAAGCCGCCGGGCTGGCCCACGGTACCGGCCTACTTCCTCACCGTCAACCACGACTATCACCAGAAGATGGTGGACCTGTCGCCCGAGTTCCTGAGCCGCTATCCGCGCTTCCAGCCCAACGCCTCGGCTTACGCCACCTACGAGTTGCCCTACTGGCTGGTGGACCAGCCCCAGGACGTGCTGGTGATCGGGGCAGGCACCGGCAACGACGTGGCCGCGGCCCTGCGCCACGGCGCCCAGCACGTGGACGCGGTCGAGATCGATCCCATGATCTACAACATCGGGAAGAAGGACCACCCCGAGCATCCCTACTCGTCGGATCGGGTCACGGTCCACATCAACGACGCGCGCGCCTACCTGAAGCAGGCGCGCGGCAAGTACGACCTGATCATTTACGCCTACCTGGACTCGCATACGCTGCTGACCAGCTACTCCTCGCTGCGGCTGGAGAACTACGTCTACACCCAGGAGAGCCTGGAAGAGGCGCGGCGGCTGCTGAAACCGGGAGGCACGCTGATCCTGGCCTTCGCCAGCGGCAACAGCTTCGTCACCAACCGGCTGTTCACGGTGATGGGGCGGGTGTTCGGGGCGCCGCCGCTGGCCTACTTCACCGCCTACGACACCGCGGGCGTGGTCTTCGTGGAAGGCGCCGCGCGCACCGCCGGCCGCAACATTCCCTTCCCCGAGATCAGCCACGACCTGCCCCCGCCTCCGCCGGCCTCGCTGCTGCCCACCGACAAGTGGCCCTTCCTCTTCCTGGCCAAGCGCGAGATCCCCGGGCCCATCCTGGCGGTGCTGCTGATCTTCATCGCGGCCTCGGCGCTGCTGGTGCGCTTCACGGTGGGGTTAGGCCGCATCGCCGAGCGCGAGAACCTGCACTTCTTCACCCTGGGCGCGGGCTTCCTGCTGCTCGAGACCAAGGGCATCACCGAACTCTCGCTGCTCTTCGGTTCCACCTGGGTGGTGAACGCGGTGGTGATCGGAGCATTCCTGGGGATGGCGCTGCTGGCCAACCTGGTGGTGCTGCGGCGGCCCATCTCGCGCGCGCCCGCGTACGTGGGGCTGTTCCTGTTCACTGCGGTGAGCGCCGTCTTTCCTTACTCCATCCTCAACGTGCTCTCATCGGGGCAGAAGGTGGGAGTAGCGGCGGTGCTGGTGGGCCTGCCGGTGTTCTTTTCGGGGCTGATCTTCTCGCGGTCGTTCCGCGATACGGCGCAGCCGGCGCAGGCGCTGGGGGTGAATCTGCTGGGCGCGGTGATCGGGGGCGCGGCCGAGAACCTGGTGATGATCGGGGGCACGCCCATCCTGGGATATCTGGCGCTGGCGCTGTACGTGGCCTCGGCGATCGCGATGCCCGCTCATCGGGTGATCGGGCGATCGGTGGATCGGGTGGCGGAGTCCTAAGGCGTCACGGATTTCGTATTGACTCGCGCGCGGCTTGATGGTTTGATGGCGAACAAGCTCAGTGAATTTTCGGGGAATAGACCATGTCGTTCGAAGAAGCCCTGCAACTTGCCTCGCGCGATGAGAGCTTCCAGGCTACCGTCTACGCCATGAACACCCTGCTCATCCATAAAGGCGTTTACACGCGGGAGGAGTTCGAGGCGCTGTTCGTGGAGTGGATGTCGAAGGCGGCAACGCGCGCGGAGCAGGCCCGCGCCGACGCCAAACTCTGCCGGGCTTAGCGTCGCGGAGCCGGGTGGCCGCACTCCGGCTTCTTGCCGCAGTGGTAGCCAATCAGACACATCTTGCAGGTGCAGCGGCAAGGGGGCGCGGGTTTGACCTCTCTTGGCTTTCTCTTCGATCGCCACATGAGCTGACGGGGCCCTCCCTCATGCCGCCGCAGCTGTCAGGATAATAGGTTCGCTTGAAGTGACCACGATGGTGTGCTCGAAGTGGGCGGCGAGCTTGTGGTCGGCGGTCTTGTAGGTCCAGCCGTCGCGGGCCAGCAAGGAGCGGCCGCTGCCGGCGGCGATGATGGGCTCGACGGCGATGACCAAGCCCTCGGTCAGGCGCTCGTGGGCGTTGGGATCGAAGAAGTTGGGAACGCTGGGCTTCTCGTGGATGCTGCGGCCAATGCCGTGGCCGCAGAGGTCGCGCACCACGGAAAAGCCCTGGCGGCGCACCTCGCGCTCCACCACCACCCCGATCTCGAAGACGCGCTGGCCGGCGCGGGCCACCTGCATGGCTTCGCGGAAGG
The DNA here is from genome assembly GCA_035624475.1 of Terriglobales bacterium. Classification (NCBI taxonomy): domain Bacteria; kingdom Pseudomonadati; phylum Acidobacteriota; class Terriglobia; order Terriglobales; species Terriglobales bacterium. The sequence goes on along the minus strand of DASPRL010000368.1, from coordinate 3,313 downwards.
CGTGCTCGGCGCAGGCCGCCAGGCGGCGGGCGGTGGCCGAGACCTCGCCCACGGGCACGGTGACCGCAGCGTCGGCCATGAAGCCGTCCTTTTCGAGAGTCACGTCGAGCTTGACCAGGTCGCCCTCTTCCAGCGCGCGCTGCCCGGGGATGCCGTGCACGATCTCGTCGTTCACGCTGATGCAGACGGCGCCGGGGAAGTTATAGACCAGCACGGGAGCGGACTGGGCGCCATGCTCGCGGATGAGGCGGGCGGCGGCGGCGTCCAGCTCGCCCGTGGTCACGCCCGGGCGCACCAGCGCCTTGAGCGCGGCCAGCACCAGCGCCACCACCGCGCCCGCGGCCCGCATGCCTTCCATCTCTTCTTCCGTGGTGATACACACGGCCGGCCTCCGCGAACGATTCAGTATAGATGATGCGCCCTACGAGGGGCGGCGGACGATGACCGGGCCGGGCTGCTGGGCGCGGCCGTTGCGGGGCGCGGGTCCGGCCTCGATGCGGTTGCGGCCGTTGGCTTTGGCGCGGTAGAGGGCCTGGTCGGCGGTGCGGATGACGGCGTCGAGCGAGGTGTCGTTTGGCCCGGGCTCGGCAGCGCCGATGCTGACGGTGACGAAGACTCCACTCTTGGACTGCGGGCGAGTGCGCGGACGGGCGCGGCCGCGGCCGGGGGCGCGCCGGTCGTTGCCGTGGCGCGGGGCGCGCCGCCGCTCCAGGGTACGTACGGTGAAGGTGGAGTGCTCGATGGCGCGGCGCAGCTCCTCCAGGTGAGCCAGGGCCTTGTCGAGCGGGGTCTCGGGAAAGAGCACGGCGAACTCTTCCCCGCCCCAGCGGAAGGCCTTGCCGCCGCCGGAGACGCGGGCCAGGCGCGAGGCCACCAGACGCAGCACCTGGTCGCCGGTCTCGTGCCCGTAGGTGTCGTTGAACTGCTTGAAGTGGTCGATGTCGACGATGGCCAGGGTGTAGCGCTCGCCCAGGCTGAGGGTGGCGTCGTGGAAGGCGCGGCGCGCGGGCAGGGCGGTGAGCTGGTCGTGGTAGGCCATGCGGTAGAAGTTCTCGATGACCGCGACCACCAGGATGAGTCCGGCGGTGGCGATCCAGGCGCGGCGGAAGTCGCCGCCGCTGCGCAGGGCGAGCAGGATGGCGGCCAGCGCCCACAGGAAGCCGCTGTCCACGGGCTCGCCGCGCAGGGAGAAGCGCAGCAGCAGCGCGGCGCCCGCCAGCAGGAAGACCAGCAGCGCGATCTGGGGGACGCCCGCCAGGCCCAAGCCGGGGAGAGGCGCGGCGGTGAGCAGCGCGGCCGCGCCCGCCAGTTCGGGCTGGCAGAGCGTGGCCACCACCAGGAGCTGGGCGGCCAGCAGTCCCAGCCGCCATCCCGATTCCGCGCTGAACAGGGCGTGCTCGCGCGACATGGCCAGCACCGCCAGATTCAGCGGCAGCAGAAAAGCCAGCGCGTGGAGGATCACCGCGCCGGTGGCGGAGGAAGGGGGAAAGGCCAGCAGCCCCCAGTCGGCCAGGGCCAGGACCAGGAGCGCGAACAGGACGCGGGTGGAGCGCAGACGCGCTGCCAGCAGCAGGCCGGCGACAAACACGGCGTAGGGATAGAAGCGCAGCACCGGGGCCAGCGAGGCCGGCACCAGGGCGGGGCGCAGCAGCAGCAGGGCGGCCAGCAGCAGCAGTCCGCCGGGGACGAGGAAGATGTAAAGCAGCCTTCCCCCGCTCAGGTTCACGCGCCCGCCCTCCTAGGATCCGCGGGCCGCTGCCGCAGCGCCCGCCCGATCATTATGCCGGGGCCAGAGGCGCGGAGAAATGGCTTTCCAGGTTCAATGAGGTGACGGAAGGACGAGGCGGCGTGCGCCGGCGGCCGTCGGCTACTGGGGCACGGAGGTCATGATGGTGGCGCCGGCGGCGGCACCGCCGAAGCGCCACTCACACGGAGTACGGCCGTCCACCTGGCGGTCGGCGACCGGGCGGAAGCCCGCCGGGTCGTCGAGCTGGCTGAGCACGTCGCGGGCGAGCCAGAGGCTGTTGGGCGCGGCGTACTTCTGCATGTGGCCGGCGATGTCGACGACCTCGTCGCTGATCTCCTCCATGCGCTTGGACTCGGGGAAGACCACTTCGCCGGCGTTCACGCCGCAGCGCACCCGGAAAGGAGAGCGCAGATGGTGGATACCGTCGTTGAACCAGCTCAGACCGGCCAGCACGTCCTGGCCCGACTTCACCGCCTCGTTGGGGGTGGCGAAGGCGACCATGACGCCGTCCGGGGTCCAAGCCGACTTCCACGCCTGGTTGACCTTCAGGAAGTGCTCGACGAACTTCTTGTACTCGGTGAAGGCGTGCTCGACAGCCAGCTTCTCCTCGCCCGCCTTCATCTTGGTGGAGTCCACGACATCGATGGCCAGGAAGGCCAGATTGCGTTTCTCCTGGGAGAGGATCTTCTTGGCCTCGGCGTACTCGCGCAGCAGGGCCAGGCGCTGTCCGGAGACGCGCTCCGCGGAGGAGGTTTCCTTGGCTTTGGTGCCGGTGGAGCGGGCGCGCACCACGCGCGTCTTGGCCCAGGCGCTGAGCCGGTCGAAGGGGACCAGGAGCAGGTGGCGCGCCACGAAGGCGGCTGCCCCCAGCAGCGCCAGCATGAGGTTCCAGCCCCCCACCACCAGGCGGAAGGTGAAGATCTTCTCCGCCAGGGAGAGCACCGGGGTCACGATGGCGGACAAGACGGCCATGAGGCGGGTGCCTTCCACCATCTGCGAGCGGATCACTCCCGCCCCGACGATCATGTAAGCGAAGAAGGCCAGGGGCACGGCCAGGGAAGCGATGGCAACGATGCGCCGCGCCGTCTCGCAGAGCAGAAACAGGCGCTGGGCCTGGGCCAGGGAGGGTCCCACCGCGGGCTGCATGCCGCTGCCGGGCAGCACGGCGGCCGCGCCCGATCCCGGCGCCGCCAAGGCGGGAGTCTGCCCGCTGCCGGGGCGGGGGGCCGCCGCCGCACCCGAGCCCAAGCTCACGGGAAGCGGAGCCGAGCGGATCTGCGCCGCGCTGATCTGGCTGGCGCTGAGCGAGGCCTGGATATTCTTCAGCCGGGCCACGACTTCCTGGCCGCTGGGGCGCAACTGCCGGTTCTTGGAGAGGCACTGCTGCGCCAGGCGCTCCAGCTCGGGCGGGCACTCGGGATTGATCTCGGTGGGCGGCGTGGGCTCAGCGTTGAGGATGCGCGCCAGGGTGGCCTGCGGCGAAGGCGCCTCGAAGGGCATCTTGCCGGTCAGCATCTCGTACAGCACCACGCCCAGCGAGAAGATGTCGGAGCGGGTGTCGATGTC
>DASPRL010000367.1 GCA_035624475.1 Terriglobales bacterium | reverse complement strand
CGCGCTGCCGGCGCTGGCGCAACAGGACCTGCCCTACGGCTGGCACCAGCCCACGAAGGCGGAGCTAGGGAAGCGGGGAAACAAGGGCCTGTCGCTGCGCGCCGACTTCGACGGCGACGGCAAGCCGGATACCGCCATGCTCCTCGCCGACGACCGCGGCCGCGCCGTCGGTGTCTTCGCCTTCATGACTTCCACCTCGCGCTGGGCGAAGCTCGACAGCGAAGCAGTGGCGGAGTTGCAGCGCTGGAGCATCGCGCTGGCACAGCCGGGAACGTATGAGACCGAGTGCGCGCCGGAGGATGCCGGGTGCAAGCCCGGCACGCTGAAGCTGGAGCGGTCGGCCATCCAGTCTCTCCTGGGCGGGAAGGCGACACTGTTCTATTGGGATGCCGACACTAAGGCCTTCAAACACGCGGCCCTGGCAGCCCTGGGCGTCAAAGTGAAAGCGGGGTAGCGAGCAACCGGAAACTGAGAACCGGGAACTGGGAACTGAAGAATGAGCGAATTCTCCATCATCGGTAAACCCATGGCCATGATCGACTCCGTGGGCAAGAGTACCGGCGCCGGCAAGTACACCGACGACCTCTCCGTCCCCGGCATGCTCATCGGCAAGATCCTGCACTCGCCCTACCCGCACGCCCGCATTCGCAAGATCGATACCACCAAGGCGCTGGCGCTTGAGGGCGTGGTGGCGGTGGTCACCGGGCGCGACGCGCCCAACAAGTACGGCATCCTGCCGGTGGGCCACGACGAGACCGCACTTTGCGTGGACAAGGTGCGCTACGTAGGCGACAACGTGGCCTGCGTGGCCGCGGTCTCCGAAGCCGTCGCCGAGAAAGCGCTGGAGCTGATCGAGGTCGAGTACCAGCCCCTGCCCGCCTACTTCGACCCGGAAGAGTCCATGAAGGCGGAGTACGACCTGGTCCACGACCACCGCCCGCACAACATCGAGAAGGAGTATCACCACGTCTTCGGCGATCCCGCCCAGGCGCTGGCCGAGGCCGAGTACGTGCACGCCGCCCGTTACGTCGCCAACGAGGTGACGCACGCGGCCATGGAGCCGCACTCCACGCTGGCTTCCTTCGAGCTCGACCCTGCGAGCGGGCAATTGGGCCGGCTGACCGTCTGGTCTTCCACCCAGGTGCCCTACTACCTGCAGCACAAGCTGTCGCTGGTGCTGGAGCTGCCCATGTCGCAGATCCGTGTGATCAAGCCGCTGGTGGGCGGCGGCTTCGGGGGCAAGAGCGAGGTCATCCCGCTGGAGATCATCGCGGCGGTGGCGGCGCGCGCCGCCCGCGCCCCGGTCAAGATCACCTACACGCGCGAGGAGGTCTTCTGGGCGCACCGCGGGCGCCCGCGCACCCTGGTCGACCTCAAGGTCGGCGTGAAGTTCGACGGCCGCATCACTGGGGTGGAGTGCCGCGTGGTGCAGGACGGCGGCGCCTACTGCTCCTACGGCGTGGTGACCATCCTCTACTCGGGCGCGCTGCTGGGCGCCATCTACGACATCCCCAACGTGAGGTACGACGGCTACCGCGTGCTGACCAACAAGCCCGCCTGCGGGGCCATGCGCGGCCACGGCACCGTGAACGTGCGCTTCGCCTTCGAATCGGCCCTGGACGAGATCGCCGCCCACCTGAAGATGGACCCGGTGGAATTGCGGCGCGCCAACCTGCTCAAGCCGCCCTGCGTCACGGTGAACGGGCTGCGCGTGCTCAGCTACGGCCTGCCCGAGTGCGTGGACAAAGCGGTGGAGCGCTCGCTGTGGAAGGTACGCCGCGGCAAGCTGGGCCGCGGCCAGGGCCTGGGCATGGCCTGCAGCCACTACGTCAGCGGCGCGGCCAACTCCATCATTCGCTCCGACATGCCGCACTCCACCGTGAACATCAAGGTGGACCGCGACGGCGGGGTGATCGTGTACACCGGGGCGTCGGAGATCGGCCAGGGCTCCGACACTATGACCGCGCAGGTGGTGGCCGAGACCCTGGGCTGCACGCTGGGGCGGGTGAAGATCGTCGCCGCCGACACCGACCTCACCCCCATCGACATCGGCTCCTACTCCAGCCGGGTGACCATGATGGCGGGCAACGCCGCCCTGCGCGCCGCCCAAGAGGTGCGCAAGCAGGTCGCGTCGGCCGCCGCCCGCAAGATGAACTGCACGCCGGCGGAGGTGGTGATCCGCAACGATATGGTCTTCAAGGGCAGCGCCGGGTCGCTGCTGGCCGCCGCCGGCTTTCCCACCGACGAGGTGGTGGAGCGGCGCAAGCGGCTGAATGACCGCGTGGAAGGCCAGATCCTGCGCGGCTCGGTGCAGCAGAAGCGCCGCGACGAAGGTCCCAAAGACCGCATGAGCTTCGAGGAGGCGGTGGTGGCCGCCATCGACTTCCACGGCGCGCTCACCGGCACCGGCTCCTACGCCCCGCCGCAGGACGCCCGCGGCGGCAACTTCAAGGGCTCGGGCGTTGGCCCGTCGCCCGCGTATTCCTACTCGGCGCAGGTGGCCGAGGTCACGGTGGACGAGGAGACCGGCGAGGTCAAGGTGCTGAAGATCTGGGCGGCGCACGATTGCGGCCGCGCCTTGAACCCGGTGGCGGTCGAGGGCCAGGTGATCGGCTCGGTGTGGATGGGCCTGGGGCAGGCGCTCGAGGAAGAGATGGTGTGGAAGGACGGCCTGCTCATGAATCCCGGCCTCTTGGAATACCGTTCGCCCTCGGCCATCGAGTCGCCCGAGGTAGAGGCCATCATCGTGGAGAGCGTCGATCCCGAGGGCCCGTTCGGCGCCAAGGAAGCCAGCGAAGGCTCGCTGGCGGCCGCCATCCCCGCCATCGCCAACGCTATCTACGACGCCGTGGGTATCCGCCTGCGCGAGGCGCCCTTCACCCCGGAGCGGGTGCTGGCGGCGCTGCGCGCCCAGAAGGGCGCCAAGCAGCTCAACATGACCGAAGGCGTCGACCCGACCGCCCCGGCCAAGTTCCGCGAGCACGGCGGCTCGCTGTGGTTCAAGGGCAAGGGGCCGGAGCGGCATCCCCAGGACCCGGCGCGCCGCGGCGAGCAGCCGGCCGGAGGTGACGATTGAGTCTCCCCGACTTCAAGCTGCTGCGCCCGCGCACCGTGGAAGAGGCGATTGGCTATCTCGGCCAGCACGGCGCGCAGCTGCAGATCATCGCCGGGGGCACGGACCTGATCCCCTCGCTGCGGCAGCGGCTCTTCGGCCCGGCCTACGTCATGGACATCCGCGGCATCGAGGAGTTGCAGGGCATCCGCGTCTATGGCGGCCACGGGGTGGAGATCGGGGCGCTGACCACGCTCTCCGCCATCGAGGATTCCGAATTCCTGCGGCGCTACTATCCGGTGCTGCGCGAGGCGGCCATGACCGTGGCTTCGCCGGTGCTGCGCAACATGGGCACGCTGGGCGGCAACATCTGCCTGGACACGCGCTGCCTCTGGTACAACCAGTCGCTCACCTGGCGACGCTCCTGCGGCTTCTGCATCAAGAAGGACGGCGACCTGTGCCACGTCGCGCCCGGCGGGACGAAGTGCTGGGCGGCGTTCTCGGGCGACACGCCGCCGGCGCTGCTCTGCCTGAACGCCGAGATCGAGATCGCGGGGCCGCAGGGCACGCGCCGCCTGCCCCTCCGCGACTTCTACACCAGCGAGGGCGATGCCCGCATGCGGCTGGAGAAGAACGAGATGCTGACCCGGGTCTTCCTGCCGGAGTCGGCGGCGGGCTGGCGCGGCGCCTACATGAAGCTGCGCGTCCGCGGCTCCATCGACTATCCGCTGGCGGGCGTGGCGGTGGCCATGAAGAAGCCCGACGGGGTGGTGGAGGACGCGCGCGTGGCCATCACCGCGGTCAATCCGGCGCCGCTGCTGGTGCCGGGAGCGGAGCACGCGCTCATTGGGCGGCCGCTCAAGGACGACGCCGAGCACGCGGCCACCGTGGTGGGCGAATTGGCGGCGCGCGTAGCCAAGCCCCTGACCACCTCGGCGCTCACTCCCGAGTATCGCCGGGAGATGATCAAGATCTTCGCCAAGCGCGCGGTGCTGAAGGCGGCGGGAAGAGCGTAGTTGCCGGTTCCCAGTTCCCGGTTGCCAGTTGCGAGTGCGGAACCGTCACGCTGCCTTGATGGTAGGGGTCCTTCGCGGCCTGAAGGCCGCTCAGGATGACAATTGCGAGAGATTCGGTAACAGGGAACTGAGAACCGGGAACTCGGAACTGGCGAACGACCAACGACTAACGACCAACGCCCGTGATCACCGACTGCCACATCCACATCGCGCCCATGGAGCAGTTCAAGCCCTCGGCCATGGCGGCCATGGAGAAGGAGCGCCGCAACTGGCCCCAGATCCTGGAGTTCTGCCGCTCGCCCAAGACCTTCCTCAAGCACCTGGACAAAGTGGGCGTCGACCGCGCCGTGCTCATCAACTATGTCGCCCCCGAGGTCATCGGCTTCACCCCTGAGGTCAATCCCTGGATCGCGAAATACGTGCAGGAGGACCCCAAGCGCCTGATCGCCTGTGGCAGCCTGCATCCGCGGCATACCCAGAATGTGCTGGCCGACGTGGAGCAGATCGTGCGCCTGGGCATCCGCATGATCAAGGTGCACCCGCCCCACCAGTTGCTCTATCCCAACGATTACCTCAACGGGGTGAAGGAATTGGAGATCCTCTACCGCGCCGCCGAGGCCAACGGCATCCCGGTGATGGTGCACACCGGGACCTCGATCTTTCCCGGGGCGCGCAACAAGTTCGGCGACCCCATCTACGTGGATGACGTGGCCGTGGACTTCCCCAAGCTGAAGATCCTGCTGGCCCACGGCGGCCGCCCCCTGTGGATGCACACCGCCTTCTTCCTGGTGCGGCGGCACCCCAACGTCTACTTGGACATCAGCGGCATCCCGCCGAAGGCGCTGGTCAAGTACTTCCCACGGCTGGAAGAGATCGCGGAGAAGACGCTGTTCGGGACCGACTGGCCCGGCCCCGGCGTCCCCGACATGCAGAAGAACCTCGCCGACTTCCGCGCCCTGCCGCTCTCTCCCGCGACCCGGGAGCAGATTCTCTCCAAGACGGCGCTTTCCATCTGGCCGGCCTAGCATTGGGTGACTGGGTGACTTGGTGATTGGGTGGCCTGAAGCCCGAGAAGATGCAGCTAGTCTCCGAGGGAGGCGGC
>DASPRL010000366.1 GCA_035624475.1 Terriglobales bacterium | reverse complement strand
GGGCGGGAGTTGTAGTTGGAAGCGAGGGACATGCCGTAGGCGCCGGTGTCGAGCACGGCCAGCAGGTCGCCAGGGGCGGGCGTGGGCAGGCGCCGGCTGCGGCCCAGGAAGTCGCCGGTCTCGCAGATGGGCCCGACCACGTCAAAGACCCCGGTCGCGCGCCGGCCGCCAGCGGGAGCGCTGACCGGCACGATCTCGTGGTACGCGTCGTAGAGAGCGGGCCGGAGCAGGTCGTTCATGGCCGCGTCTACCACCAGGAAGTGGCGGCGGCCGTCGCGCTTGAGATAGAGCACGCGAGTGAGGAGGGCGCCCGCCGGCCCCACGAGAGCGCGCCCGGGCTCCAGGAGCAGATGAACACCCAGACCGCGCAGAGGCGCGCTGAGCGCGCGTGCGTAGGCTGAAAACGCCGCTGCGCGCCCGCCGCGGTAGGGAATCCCCAGCCCTCCGCCCAAGTCGAGGTAGCCGATGCGGTGGCCGTCGGCGCGCAGCACGCGGACCAGCCCGGCCAGGCGGCGGGCCATCGCGGCAAAGGGCGCGAACGAGGTGATCTGCGAGCCGATGTGGGCGCTGACCCCGGCGACTTCCAGGTACTTCTCCCGCGCGGCGTGGCGATAGAGAGCGCGCGCCTGGATCATGGGCACCCCGAACTTGTGTTCCAGCCGCCCGGTGGAGATGTGCGGGTGGGTCGCGGCATGGACGTCGGGATTCACCCGCAGGGCGACGCGGGCGCGCTTGCGCAGACGGGCGGCGCGCGCGGCTAGCAGAGCGAGCTCACCCTCGCTCTCCACATTGAACATCAGGATGCCGGCGCGTAGGGCGGCATCCATTTCCGGCGCAGTCTTGCCCACGCCGGAAAAGACGACCTTGGCCGCGGCGCGCGGGGCGGCGCGCAGCACGCGCTCCAGCTCGCCGCCGGAGACCACGTCGAAGCCGGCGCCCATCTCCGCCAGCAGGCGCAGCAGCGCCAGGCTGGAGTTGGCCTTCACCGAGTAGCAGATGGTGTGAGCGAGAGGGATGGCACGCTCGAAGGCGTGGTAGCGCCGGCGGATGGTGGTTGCCGAATAGACGTAGAGGGGTGTGCCGAAGCGCTCCGCCAGGCCCGCCAAGGGAAGGCGCTCGCAGCAGAGGCGCGAGCCGCGGTAGACGAACGCTGGTGGACGCGGGGAAGACATGAGAGAGGGATTATAAGTCGCCAGTCGCCAGCGAAGGCGGAAGCAGAAGGCGAAAAGCCAAGAGCTAATAGCCAGAAGCTAGGAGCTTCTCCCCTTGTGGCGGGAAGTCTCCAGGCCGGCCTCGCGGATCTTCAGGGCGACGACGGTCTGGTCGTCGAAGGGGCGGGTGCCGTGGGCGTGCTTGCCCACCGCCTGGAAGATGGCGGCGACCACGTCGTCGGCGGAGCCACGCCAGGAGCGGGCCACGATCTTCTCCACTGCGCCGCGGCCGAAGGGCTCGCCCTTGCGGTTGACGGCGTCGAGAATGCCGTCGCTGAAGAAAACCACCAGGTCGCCGGGCAGGGTCAGGACCTGCTGCTCCTCGTAGGAGCTGTCCTTGAACATGCCGCAGGGCAGGCCGGTGACGTCGATCATGTGCAATTCGCCGTTGTGGCAGAAGATGGGGCGAGGCAGGCCGGAGTTGGCCACGTGCAAGGCCCGGCGAGCGTCGTCCCAGACGGCGTAGATCAGGCTGACGAACTGGGACTCCAAGCCGCGGCCGGCGACGGCGGAGTTCACCGCGGCCAGCATCTGCGCGGGGAAGGGTTCGCGGGCGGCGGTGAGGCGCACGATGCCGCTGACCAGGGCGGCGTAGAGGGCGGCGGGCGCGCCCTTGCCGCTGACGTCGCCCACCGCGATGGCGGTGCGCCCCTGGGAGTAGGGCAGGAAATCGTAGAGGTCGCCACCCAGGGTCAGGGCGGGAACGAACTTGGCGGCCAGCCCGGCGTTGCCCAGCTTGGGGCGGCCGCCGGGCAGCAGGCGCTGCTGCACCTCGCGGGCCATGGCCAGGTCGCGCTCCAGACGCTGTTCTTCCTTGGCGATGCGCTCGTAGAGGCGGGCGTTCTCGATGGCGATGGCGATCTGCGCCGCCAGCGTGCTCAGCGTGCGCACGTGGTCGTCGGTGAAGAAAGCGCGGCGGGTGTGCTCCAGGTCGAGCACTCCGATCACCTTGTCCTTGTAGACCAGGGGGACGCAGAGTTCGGAGCGGGTCTCGGGGTTGAGCTGGATGTAGCGCGCGTCCCTGCTGACGTCGGGGACCAACACCGCCTTCTTATGCTGGGCGGCATAGCCCACCAGGCCGCGCCCCAGAGGGATCTCGTGCTTCAGGTGCACGCTCTCGTTGAAGCGCAGGGAGAAGCGGTGGATGAGCTTCTCGCCGGCGGAGTCGAGCAGCAGGATGGAGAACATCTGGTAATCGATGAGGCGGCCCAGCGACTCGGCGATGCGCTCCAGCAGGCGGTCGAGGTTGAGGATGGAGGTCAGCTCGCGGCTGATCTCGTTCAAGACCTCCAGGGTCTGGGCCTGGCGCACCACCCGGGTGTAGAGGCGGGCGTTCTCGATGCCGATGGCGATGCGCGAGGCCACCAGCGCCAGCAGGCGCGCGTGCTCGGGCTGGAAGTAGGCAGGCGCGGTGGCCTGCAGGTCCATCACCCCGATGACCCGGTTCTTGTTGATCAGCGGGATGGCCAGCTCGGAGCGCACCCTGGGGTGGGCGTTGATGTAGCCACGAAAGCGGCTGACGTCGGGGACCAGCAGGACTTCGCGCCTCTCCGCCGCCTGGCCCACCACGCCCTGGCCCAGCTTGGGGCGCAGCTTCTGGGCCTCCGGGGTGTGGCCCACGGAGAAGCGGAAACGCAGCTCCTGGGTGCGCTCGTTGAGCAGCAGGATGGCAAAGATCTGGTAGTCGATGACCTGGCGCACCAGTTCCGCCACCCGCTGCAGCAGGCTGTCGAGGTCGAGAGTGGTGTTGACCGCGTCGGCGACCTCGAGCAGGAAGGGCTCGATGGCGGGCGCAGGGGCGGGGCCGGGCGCGGCCGCGCCCTGCGGGGCGCGTTCCTTCGCCGGCGCGGGTTGGGTGGGAGGCTTCATGGGACGGGCAAAGCTCATGATAGCAGGCGGGGGTTGGGGGATGCGGGAGGCCGGGCAGACGTCGGAGTCGCGCTTCAACTTGCTGGGGTGTGGGTTAGTGCTGGAACTCGGGCGCGCCCAGTTCGCGCACGATCCGGGCGGCGGTGGAGGTGCCCAGGCGGTTGGCGCCGGCCTCGATCATGGCCAGAGCGTCGGCCAGGGTGCGGATGCCGCCGGCGGCCTTGACCCCGGCGCGCTCGCCCACCACGCCGCGCATGAGGGCGACGTCCTCGGCGGTGGCGCCGCTGCCGGCCAGCCCGGTGGAGGTCTTCACGAAGTCTGCTCCCGCGGCCACCGCCAACTCGCAGGCCACGATCTTCTCGTCCAGGGTCAGCAGGCAGGTCTCGAGGATGACCTTGAGCAGGGCGCCGGAGCCGTGGACGATCTCGACCACGCCACGGATATCGAGCTCGACGCGGGCGCGGTCGCGCGACTTGAGCGCGCCGATGTTCATCACCATGTCGAGCTCCTGCGCTCCCAGCCGCAGCAATTCGGCGGCCTCGTAGCGCTTCACCGAGGTCGTGCTCGCGCCCATGGGGAAGCCGACGGGAGAGCCCGTGCGCACTCCGGTGCCGGCGAGCAGGGAAGCGGCCAGCGGCACGGAGCAGGGATGCACGAAGACGGTGGCGAAGCCGAAGTGCGCGGCCTCGCGGCAGAGGTCGGCGACCTGGGCGGCGGTGGTCTCGGGGCGCAGCAGGGTGGAATCCAGGCAGCGGGCGAGCGCACGCCAGTCGCGGGTGTCGATCTGGGGGCGGCCGGAGACGGTGGTCAGGGTGGACATGGCCGAAGGGAGATTGTAACTCCGATCGGGCCCTGAGGATTGAGTCATCGCGTGATCGGCTCATTGCTTGATCCGAAAATATGGAAGGCGTCATCCTGAGGTCCTTTAGGGCCGAAGGATCTCGCGTGTACTACCCAGGCCTTGTGGATGCGGCACGCGAGATTCTTCGCGGCTGAAGCCGCTCAGAATGACGCCATCGATCCCATCAGTTCCGTCGGCAGGATGCAGATGTCGGGAAGGTTGCGGAAGCGCTCGGCATGGTCGAGGCCATAGCCCACCAGGAACGGATCGCCTTCCACGCGGAAGCCGATGTAGTCGGCCGAGCAAGACTGCAGGCGCCGGGCGGGCTTGTCGAGCAGCACGGCCACGCGCAGCGCCCGCGGCCGGTGCCCGAGCAGCAGGTTTTTCAAGTAGGTGAGGGTGAGGCCGGTGTCGAGGATGTCCTCGACCAGAATGACGTTCTTGCCCTCCATGGACTGGTCCACGTCCTTGGTGAGGCGCACCTCGCCCGAGTGCTGGGAACTCGAGCCATAGCTGGAGACGGCGAGGAAGTCGAAGGTGGCGTCGAGCGAGACCGAGCGCGCCAGGTCGCTGAGGAAGATGGTGGCGCCCTTGAGCACACCCAGGAAGACCACGGGCTGGCCGGCGAAGTCGCGTGTGATCTCGGCGCCCAATTCGGCCACGCGGGCGGCGATCTGCGAGCGGGAGAAGAGGACCGGTAAATTATTGATTTGTTGATTTATTGATTTATTCATTTCTCCCTGCGCCGCGCAGGCTCCAGTAAATCAATAAATCAATAAATCAGTAAATAGATAAATCCCCCCGGTTGCCGTCGCGCACGGCCGCAGCATAGAATTCGGAGTCTTCAAAATCAGGAGGAAGCGCGGGCCATGGCATTGCCGGAGTTCAAGCAACTGGTGGACGAGGCCAAGAAGCAGATCCAGGAGATCGATGTGGCCGAGCTGAAGCGCATGCAGCAGGCCCAAGAGGACTTCCTGCTCATCGACGTGCGCGAGAAGGAGGAGGCGGCGCGAGGGATGATCCCCGGCGCGGCGCACCTGTCCCGCGGCCTCCTGGAAGTGAACATCGACCAGATCACCACCGACAAGGACAAGAAGATCGTGCTCTACTGTGGCGGCGGCAGCCGCTCCGCTCTGGCGGCGGTCAATCTCAAGAAAATGGGCTTCAAGTCCCCCATTTCTCTCGCTGGGGGCTGGCGGGCGTGGAGCGGTCAGTAATTAGTAGCTAGGAGTTAGCGTCGAAACCCGAGCCGAGCGGTACGGCACGGTCCTGGCTAAGAGCTAGGAGCTAAAGGCTAAGACATGAACCTGCAAGGCGCCAAGCTGACGTGGCTGGGGCACGCCACCTTCAAGCTGGAGACCCCGGGAGGCAAGACCGTGCTCCTCGATCCCTGGGTGGCGAGCAATCCCTCTTGTCCCGAGGACCAGAAGTCGTTCCCGCAGGTGGACGGGATGCTGGTGACCCACGCCCACTTCGACCACATCGCCGACGTCATCCCTCTGGCCCAGCAGCACAACCCGGTGGTGGTCGGCATCTTCGAGTTGTGTACCTGGCTGCAGAAGAAGGGCGTGAAGCAGATCGCGCCCATGAACAAGGGCGGCTCGCAGACGGTGGGCGACATCCGCGTGACCATGGTGCACGCCGACCACTCTTGCGGCCTGCAGGACGGCGACCAGATCCTCTACGGGGGCGAGGCTTGCGGCTACGTGATCACCCTGGAGAACGGGCTGAAGATCTATCACGCCGGCGACACCAACGTCTTCGGCGACATGCGCATCATCCACGAGCTCTACAAGCCTGACCTGGCGCTGCTGCCCATCGGCGACCTGTTCACCATGTCGCCGCGGGAGGCCAGCTACGCCTGCGAACTGCTGCGGCCGCGCGCGGTCGTGCCCATGCACTTTGGCACCTTTCCGCTGCTGACGGGCACGCCGGCGGAGTTCCGGCGGATGGCCGCCGACCTGGACGTCGAGGTCATCGAACTGAAGCCGGGGCAGACGCTCTCCTAAGCCATGGCCGGCGGCATCACTCCCGAGGCGGTCGAGACGTATCTGTACGCGCTCTTGCCCGAGCGCGACGAGGTGCTGCGCGCCATGGAGGCGGAAGCGGCGCGGCGCAACATCCCCATCGTGGGCCCGGCGGTAGGGCGGCTCTTCCACCTGCTGGCCACGGTGAGCGGCGCCAAACGCGTCTTCGAGATGGGCTCGGCCATCGGGTATTCCACGTTGTGGTGGGCGCGGGCGGTGGGCGAGGGCGGGCGCGTCATCTACACCGACGGCGACCGCAAGAACGCGGAAGAAGCGCGCCGCAACTTCGAGAAGGCGGGGGTGGCGGCGCGGGTGGAGATCCGCGTGGGCGACGCCCTGGAATTGCTCTCGGAGGAGAAGCCGGAATCCTTCGACATCATCTTCAACGACGTGGACAAGGAAGACTATCCCAAGGTCTTCCGCCTGGCAGTGCCGCGGCTGAAGCCGGGCGGACTGCTCGTCTCCGACAACGTGCTGTGGAGCGGGCGCGTGGCCCAGCCCCACCCCGACGCTCGCACCAAGGCCATCCTGGAATTCAACCGGCTGCTCTATGGATCGAAGCAACTGTTCACGACCATCCTGCCTCTTAGGGATGGAGTGGCGGTGTGCGTGAAGCAGTAGCTGTGGGCGCGCAACGAATCCTGTCAAAGCGGTAGTAGAATCCTCCAAAATGATGGGCCGGAGGTCCGTATGAACTCAAGGCATCCTGCAGGCTGGGCGACCGCGCTGGCGCTGAGCGCAGTTCTGGCGCCCTGGGCGGCGGCGCAAGCGACGGAGCCGCAGGCCGCGACGGAAAACAAGTTCGTCTCCCGCACCGACCTGGTGCTGGTGCCGGTGGTGGTGCACGACAAGAAAGGGGCGCACGTCCCCGGACTGAAGCTGGAGGACTTCGCCGTCTTCCAGGACGGCCGGCAGGTCAAGCTGGCCAGCCTGGAGGAGGTCACGGCGGCAGCGACCTCGCCGGCGCGGCCGGCGCAGCCGGGCGAGTTCACCAACCAGGGAAAGGCCGGC
>DASPRL010000365.1 GCA_035624475.1 Terriglobales bacterium | reverse complement strand
ATCATCGAGGGCCTGACGGAGTTCCTGCCGGTCAGTTCGACCGCCCACCTGCGCATCGCCGAGGCGCTGCTGGGCGTGGACCTGGGCAACGGCTACTGGAAGATGTTCACCATCGTGATCCAGTTGGGCGCCATCCTGTGCCTGCCCCTCTACTTCCGCAAGCGCATCCGGGGCTTCCTGTCCACCTTCCCGCGCGGGCGCCAGGGCGACCGCACCTGGCTCACCCACCCGCTCTCGCTGACCCTGCTCGCCTTCGTAGTGACCGCGGTCCCCTCGCTGCTGCTCACCAAGGTGATCGGCAAGCACTTGGAGAGCCTGGTGGTGATGGGCACGTCGCTGGTGGTGGGCGGAGTGGTCATGGGGATCGTGGACGCGCTCTGCGGCACGCCCCACCCCGGGCACCCCTTCCGCACCCAGGATATGGAGGAGATGAACCTGCTGCAGGCGGTGTGGATCGGGGCCTGCCAGATCCTCTCCGCAGTCTTTCCCGGGACCTCGCGCTCCATGTCCACCATCGCCGCGGGGCAGGTGGCGGGGATGACCCGGGCGTCGGCGCTGGAGTTCAGCTTCTTTCTCTCCATGCCCACCATGGCGGCGGCCACGCTCTACGACTTGTACAAGTCGGTGATCCCGCACCACGGCGTGAACCCGCTGGGGGCTACGCACATCGACGCCCATGGCTGGGTGCTGCTGGCCATCGGCTTCGTGGTGAGCTTCGTGGTGGCCTACGGGGCCGTGGCCTGGTTCATGCGCTGGGTGCGGACGCGCGGCTTCGCTGCCTTCGCCGTGTACCGGATTCTGGCCGGAGCCTTCGTGCTGGCGTGGGCGTGGCACTGGATCGGGTAGGCCTCCCGAACCCTACCGGGGCGCGAACGCACCCCAATCGAACGGTTGCCAGGGCACTGCATCGCCACCCCGGGACGGGGATTTCCCCTTGCCGGAGCCGGAAATGTGGCATAATCGCCTTGCTCTGGCGTACTTTGCGCGCCACCTGCCGGGCTGCCGCCCGGGGAGTGGCCCGAATACGCCTGTGAAGTACTTTTCGCTGCTGTTCACGCCGACCAAGAACCGCCGGCTCAACGAGCTGGTGGGCTTCCTTGTTTTCATCTTCGCCATCCTGCTATTGCTCGCCCTGGCGAGCTATTCCCCGCTCGATCCCTCGCTGAACACCGCCGCCTCGCCCGCGGCCTCCAACCCGGCGCGCAACTGGGTGGGGATGGTAGGCGCCTACGGCAGCGACCTGCTGTTGCAACTGCTGGGAATCACCATCTTCTTCGTGCCGGGGATGCTGTGGCTGCTGGCCACGCGCTGGTTCCGCTCCCGCCCGGTGGATTCGCCGCTGGCCAAGAGCCTGGGAGCGCTGGCGCTGCTGGTCTTCGTCCCCGCGCTGCTGGGACTGCTGCCCTGGCACCTGCGCTGGCGGCACGCGCTGCCCATCGAGGGCCTGCTGGGCCGCATCGTGAGCGATGCCCTGCTGCACTACCTGAATCTGGTGGGCGCCTACCTGGTGTGCGCGGGGGCCATCGCCATCGCCCTCTACCTGGCCACCGCCTTCTCCTTCGGGGCCGTACACCTGTGGCTGGAGACGCGCTTCGCCTTCGTCTTCGCGGCCTGGGACCGCTTCCAGGATTGGCGGATGGCGCGGGCCAAGGCGCAAGCGGAGCGGCAGGCGGCCAAGCGCAAGGCCGCGGCCGTTTCCCGATCCACCGTCACCACGCAACTGCTGCCCGCGCGCCGTGTGGGCCAGAAGACCGGCATCGAGCGCCTGCAGGAAGAGCAGATGGAAGCCGCGCCGGCGGCCTACCCTCCGCCTGCGCCCGCGGCCGCGCCCGCTCCGGCGCGGGGGGCGGCCTCCACGCCAGCGCCCGAGGTGGGCGCGCGCGCCGATAACGGCGCCAAGAGCAAGACCACCATGCCCAAGATCGCGGGCGGCTACAAGCTGCCCTCCAGTTCCCTGCTCCACCGTCCCGACGAGCAGCGCGCGGTGAACGAGGAGGACCTGAAGTCGCTGGCCCAGGTGCTGGTGGAGAAGCTGGCCGAGTTCGAGGTCTACGGCCAGGTGACGCACATCAATCCCGGGCCTGTGGTGACCACCTTCGAGTTCAAGCCCGACGCCGGCATCAAGTACAGCCGCGTGACCGGGCTGTCGGACGATCTCTGCCTGGCGCTGCGGGCGGAGAGCATCCTGATCGAGCGCATGGCGGGGAAGTCCACGGTGGGCATCCAGGTGCCCAACCGCGAGCGCGAGACCATCTGGCTGCGCGAGATCATCGAGTCGCAGGAGTTCGCAGGCTCCAAGTCGCGGCTCACCCTGGCCATGGGCAAGGACATCAACGGGCGCATCGTGACCGCGGAGCTGGGCGCCATGCCCCACCTGCTGATCGCGGGCTCCACCGGCGCGGGCAAGAGCGTGGCCATCAACTCCATGATCATCTCCATGCTCTACAAGGCCAACCCCGACCAGGTGCGCCTGATCCTGGTGGATCCCAAGCGCCTGGAGCTGGGTGTGTACGAAGGCCTGCCCCACCTCTACACCCCCATCATCACCGAGCCCAAGCTGGCGTCCTACGCGCTGCGCAACGCGGTGCGGGAGATGGAGCGGCGGCTGAAGCTGCTGGCGGAGCAGGGCGTGCGCCACATCGACCAGTACAACCGGCTCTTCGAGGAAGAGCGGACGCCCAGCCTGTTCGAGAACAACGAGGCTGCGCGCCCGCTGCCCTACATCATCATCATCATCGACGAACTGGCCGACCTGATGATGATCGACCAGAACAACGTGGAGGAGTCCATCACCCGGCTGGCGCAGATGGCGCGGGCGGTGGGCATCCACCTGATCCTGGCCACGCAGCGGCCCTCGGTGGACGTGATCACCGGGCTGATCAAGGCCAACTTCCCGGCGCGCGTGAGCTTCCGCGTGGCCACCAAGGTAGACTCGCGCACCATCCTCGACGCAAACGGCGCCGAAGCCCTGCTGGGCCGCGGCGACATGCTCTACCTGCCCTCGGGCTCGGCGCGGGTGCACCGCGTGCACGCTCCCCTGGTGACGGAGAAGGAGATCGGCGGGGTGGTGGAATTCTGGCGCGCCCAGGGCCAGGCGCAGTACGAGCACAAGTTCC
>DASPRL010000364.1 GCA_035624475.1 Terriglobales bacterium | reverse complement strand
GCCCCGACGTGGGTCGCGGAACCATAGAGTCTAATGAATTTTGGTGGAAAGCTCCACTCTCGCGGGACGGGGCAGCGCGCTCGGCTGCCTCGAGGAAAGGAACCCGGCAAACACTTCGTTGGAGAGCAGGCGCCCGCGGGACGTCAACCGGATGCGGTTGCCTTCCTGCTCGAGCAGCCCCGCTTCCTCGGAGCGCAGGATCGCGGGCCGCACGGACTCCAGTGCCGCGGCGCCGAAGCGGGCCGCCGCTTCTGCCAGGTCCAGACCGCGGTTCAGGCGCAGGCCGAGGAAAAGGCTCTCCTCCGACGCCGATTGCCGGCTGACTGCGATCACAGAGCCGGATCTGCCGGCCAGGTAGTCGTCCAGCGAGTCGGGAGTGGAGAAGCGCACCGCTTCGAGCGCGGGATCGAGCGCGGGCAGCATGGAGTGCGCATCCACGCCGAAGCCCAGGTAGGGCCGGCGCGTCCAGTACTTCAAGTTGTGGCGCGACTCCGCGTCCGGGCGCGCGAAGTTCGAGATCTCGTATTGCGGGATCCCCGCCGCCTCCAGCCGCTCGCAGGCCCGCAGGTAGAAGTCGGCGGTGACATCATCGTTGGGGACGAAGTGGGCATGGTAGCGGGTGCCGCCGGCGATGAGTTCGCGGCCCAGGCGCGAATCTTCGTCCACCTCCAGCATGTAGACGCTGACGTGGGGTGCGCCCAGCGCGATCGCTTCGTCCAGCGAATACTCCCAGGATTCAGGCGTTTGATGCGGCAGGCCCGCGATGAGATCGACGTTCAGGTTGCTGATGCCGGCGGCGCGCAGGTGAGCGACGTCGTCGAGGACCGCGGCGCGGGTGTGCAGGCGGCCGACGGCCGCGGCCTCGGCGTCCACGAACGACTGGACACCCAAGCTGACGCGGTTCACGCCGCTGCGGACCAACGCATCCAGCATCGGCGGGTTGAGGCTTCCCGGGGCACACTCCACCGTGATCTCGACATCCGCAGTAAGGGCGAAGTTCCGGCGGACTGCCTCGAACAGGCACGCGAACTGCTCGGGCGCGAGCGCGGTGGGAGTGCCGCCGCCCAGGTAGAGCGAGTCCGCCGCGCGCTCGAAGCGCCCGCCCACCCGCTCAGCCAGCGCTGGCGCGGCGTCCAGATCGGCGCTCACCCGCTCTACGTACTGCTCGAAGCGCTCGCGGGAGAAGACTCCGGAAGCGAAGTTGCAATAGCTGCACTTGGAGCGGCAGAAGGGGACCGAGATGTACAGGCCGAGCGGCATGGAAGGAAAAAAAGAAGTTACGGCAACCGAGACGAAACCCGTCCGTCATTATAGAATCACACCCTCATGTCCAGACGCGCAGTGATCACCGGGATGGGAGTGCTCAGCCCCAACGGCCTCGGCAAGGAGGCGTTCTGCCGGGCGGTGCTGGCAGGCCAGAGCGGGGTGGGTCACATCACCCATTTTCAGCTCGACGGCCTGCCGGTGCACATCGCCGGCGAGGTGCGTGGCTTCGACGAATTGGCCTGGATGGACCCGATCGAACGCAAACACGTCTCCCGGGTGGTGCCGCTGGCCATGGCCGCCTCTTCCGAGGCGCTGGCCGACGCCGGTCTTGATCCCGCCTCCATGTCCATGGAAGAAAAGCGCCAGATCGGCGTGGTGCTGGGCACCGGCGGGGGCGCGCAGGATTTCTCCGAGGCCCAGTACCGCCTGTGGCTGGAGGGCAACGTCAAGCAGGTCAGCCTCTACAGCATTCCCAGCGGCACCATGGGCACGCTCTCCAGCGAAGTGAACATGAAGTTCGGCTTCCGCGGGATGAGCCACGTGGTGACCTCGGGCTGCACCTCCTCCACCGACGCCCTGGGCTACGCCCGGCGCCAGATCCAGGCGGGCGCGCTGCCCATGGTGCTGGTGGGCGGCGCGGACGCGCCGCTGGCCCTGGGCATCATGAAGGGCTTCCACCTGATGCGCATCCTCACCACCTCGTGGAACCACGCGCCGGAGCGCGGCTCGCGCCCCTTCTCCGCCGACCGCGACGGCTTCGTGCTGGCCGAAGGCTCCTGGATGTTCGTGCTGGAGGAGTACGAGCACGCCAAGGCGCGCGGGGCGAAGATCTACGCCGAGATCGTGGGTTACGGCTCCACCTGCGAGGCCTTCCACCGGGTGCGGCTGGCGGAGTTCGGCGAAGAGCCGGCACGCGCCATCGAGATCGCCATGACCGAAGCCGGCATCGCCGCCCAGGACGTGCACTACGTCAACCTGCACGGCACCTCCACCCAGCTCAACGACCGCATCGAGACCAAGGCGCTGAAGCTGGCGCTGGGCAAGCAGGCGGGGCGGACGCCCATGTCGGCGCTGAAGTCGCAGATCGGGCATCCCCAGGGGGCCTGCGGCGCCGCCGGGGTGGCAGCCACGCTCATGGCCATGCATCACGGCAGCATCCCGCCCACCATCAACCTGGAGAAGCCCGACCCGGAGTGCGACCTGGACTATGTCCCCGAGGCGGGACGCAAAGCTGTGATCGAGCACGCGGTGTGCAACTGCATCGCCTTCGGATCGAAGAACTCGGCGCTGGTGCTGCGCCGGGTGGAGTAGCGGCCAAGCGAATCTGCGTCCCCGCCGCGGCGATTGCCATCTAAAATAGGACAACCGGGATGGCAGACAACATCCACGAAGAAGAGGTACTGGGCAAAGCCTACGACAGCCGGCTGATGAAGCGGCTGCTCACCTACCTGCGCCCGTATTCCCTGCCGGTCACCATCGCACTGGTGGCCATCGTGCTCAAGGCGGGCTGCGACGTCCTCGGGCCCTATCTGACGAAGGTGGCGGTCGACAAGTACCTGGAGCCCAAGCCGGGGGCGGCGCTGCCGCTGCTGGACCGTTGGCTGAGCCCGCAGGCGCTGACCGGCATCGCGCAGATCGCCGGCCTTTACGTCTTCCTGCTGGTGGCCGGTTTCCTCTTCGATTTCCTGCAGACCTACCTGATGCAGTGGGCCGGGCAGAAGGTCATGTTCGACCTGCGCAGCCAGATCTTCCGCCACCTGCAGAAGATGCACGTCGCCTTCTTCGACCGCAACCCGGTGGGGCGGCTGGTGACCCGCGTCACCACCGACGTGGACGCCCTCAACGACATGTTCACCTCGGGGGTAGTGGCCATCTTCGAGGACATCTTCGTGCTGGCCGGGATCGTGGCCATCATGCTGAAGATGAAGTGGTGGCTGGCGCTGATCACCTTCGCGGTGCTGCCGGTGATCTTCTGGGCCACCATGATCTTCCGCCGCAAGGTGCGCGACAGCTACCGGCGCATCCGCGTGGCCATCGCCCGTATCAACGCCTACTTGCAGGAGCACGTCAGCGGAATCGTGGTGCTGCAGCTCTTCAACCGGGAGAAGCGCGCCTACCAGAAGTTCGAGAAGATCAACGCCACCCACATGGAGGCCTTCAAGGACGCCATCCTGGCGCACGCCGTCTACTACCCGGTGGTGGAGGTGCTCTCTTCCGTGGCCATCGCCAGCGTGATCTGGTTCGGGGGCAACCAGGTGCTGCGCAATGCCGTCACCCTGGGCGTGCTGGTGGCCTTCATGCAGTACGCGCAGCGTTTCTTCCGGCCCATCCAGGACCTGAGCGAGAAGTACAACATCCTGCAGGCGGCCATGGCCTCCAGCGAGCGCATCTTCAAGCTGCTGGACACGCCCGCGGAGATCCTGACCCCGGCCGCGCCCCAGCCCGTCAGCGGGCCGGGGCGCATCGAATTCGACCACGTCTGGTTCGCCTACCGCACCCTGCCCGCCGCCGAAGGCAAGGACGCGGCCGCCGGGGGCAACGGCGACGGCCAGGGTTCGGCGCACGAGCCCGACTACGACTGGGTGCTGCGCGACGTCAGCTTCGCCATCGAGCCGGGGGAGACGATTGCGATCGTCGGCCACACCGGCGCCGGCAAGACCACCATCCTCTCCCTGCTGCTGCGCTTCTACGACGTGCAGAAGGGCGCGGTGCGCATCGATGGCGTGGACGTGCGCGAGATGGACCTGTCGGCCCTGCGCCAGCGCTTCGGCGTGGTGCTGCAGGACCCCTTCCTCTTCAGCGGCACGGTGCGCGACAACATCCGCCTGGGAACCTCCTGGATCGAGGACGAGCACGTGGAGCAGGCTGCCGAGGACGTGAACCTCTCCGACTTCATCCGCAGCCTGCCCGAGGGCTTCCACGAACCGGTGCGCGAGCGCGGCTCTACCCTCTCTACCGGGCAGAAGCAGCTCATCTCCTTCGCCCGGGCGTTGGCCCACGCTCCCAGCATCCTGGTGCTCGACGAGGCCACCTCCAGCGTGGACACCGAGACCGAGTTCCGGGTGCGCGACGCGCTCAGCCGCATGGTCGAAGGACGCACCTCCATCATCGTGGCCCACCGCCTCTCCACCGTGCAGAGCGCCGACAAGATCCTGGTCATGCACAAGGGGCGGCTGCGCGAGATGGGCAGCCACCAGCAGTTGCTGGCGCAGCGCGGCATATACTGGAAGCTCTACCAGCTCCAGTACAAGGACCAGGAAATCGCCGCCCCGGCCGCGGCGCCGGCGGTGCTGCCGGGCTCGCCGGTCGGCGCCGACGACTAGGTTTTCTTCTTCCAGACAACGGGGGGCGGCGCACGGATGCGCGTGCTGATCTCGGCGGGCGAGGCCTCGGGCGAACTCTACGGCGCGCAGCTCATGACCGCGCTGCTGCGGCGCCTGCCGGGCTGCGAGTTCTTCGGCGTAGGCGGCGAGAAGATGCGGGCCGCCGGCTGCGAGATCCTCATCGACGCGCGCGAGCTTTCCGTGGTGGGCATCACCGAGGTCCTGCCTCACGTGGCCGGCATCTACCGCAAGTTCCGGCGGCTGGTGCGCGAGGCCGGCAAGCGCACGCCGGATTTCGCCGTGGTCATCGATTCCCCCGCCTTCAATCTGCGGGTGG
>DASPRL010000363.1 GCA_035624475.1 Terriglobales bacterium | reverse complement strand
CACTCCATCTTCTCGAAGCCGGGCGTGCGCAGATCGGAGAACGCCTTGGCCATGAGGTAGGATTCCGAGTCCATTTCCAGGATGGTGTCGCCGCTCTCGGTGCGGGTCTGGCTCTTGGCGGCGGGGAAGATGCGCATGAACTCGACCGGGTTCTGTTCCAGATAGGGCAGCAGCCCGCCCGCCTCCTCAATGGCCTTGGGGCTGCGCGTGAGGACAGCCATGGCCCGCCGGTAGCCCGCCAGGGTCATGCCTGCCTCGAAGGTCACTGCCCCGATGCCGCGCTTCAGGAACTCGTTCTCCAGCCCCGCCAGCGAGCGCTCCGTGGTAAGGATGTTGTTCAGCATAATGCGCTGGTCGACGAAGCCGATGGTGAACTGGCGCACCTGCTTGACCAGGTTGTTGAGCATGTCGAAGCTGGTGCGCAGGGGCTGGGTGGCTGCGCTGTGGTCGGCGGAGAACATGGCAACCGTCTTGAACACCATCTGCAAGGACCGCGCGTAGCGGATGCCGAGGTTCTTGACTTGGTTGCGGTCGATCATGCCATCCGGTTCCGTTGGACCAGGCGCCCCCGGGGAACGCGGAGCGAACTCTTGCCCTGGGTGGTTCCGCCCTACCGGGGTGGGGGGATTCCCGTTCTAGCCCTTACAATACACCAACTCGAACGGCCCAGCAGTGCCCTGGGGGTTACCGGGGTACCTGGGCTTGGCTGGGTAGGCAGGGGGCTTCAGCGGCCGACCGAGCCCTGGGAGGCGGCGCCGGGCTCGAAATGCGCGGTGAAGTGGCGCAAGAACGGGGCTTCCTGGGTCAGCCGCAGCCCCCGGATCTGCTCCCGCCGCTTCCACACCTCCAGGATCACCTCCACCACGTAATCCACATGGCTCTGAGTGTAGACCCTGCGGGGGATGGCCAGGCGCACCAGGTCCATCTGTGCCGCCTTGCCGAACATGAGAGTGCCGATCTCCACCGAGCGGATGCCGCCTTCCAGGTAGAGCTCGCAGGCCAGGGCCACGCCGGGAAACTGCTGGGGCGGGACCTGGGGCAGGAAGGCGCGGGCGTCCAGATAGACGGCGTGGCCGCCGGGGGGCTGCACGATAGGCACTCCCTGCTCGGCGACGTGGTTTCCCAAGTAAGCGGTGGAGGCGATGCGGTAGCGCAGGTAGTCTTCGTGCAGGGCCTCCTGCAGCCCCACCGCGATGGCCTCCAGGTCGCGGCCGGCCAGGCCGCCGTAGGTGGGATAACCCTCGGTCAGGATGAGCAGGTCCTTCTCCTGCTGCGCCAGCAGGTCGTCGTTGGTGCAGAGGAAGCCGCCGATGTTGGCCATGCCGTCCTTCTTGGCCGACATGGTGCAGCCGTCGCCCAGACGAAACATCTCCTGGGCGATCTCCTTGGGGGTGCGGGACTCGTAGCCCATCTCCCGGGTCTTGATGAAGTAGGAATTCTCGGCGAAGCGGCAGGCGTCGAAGTAGAGGGGGATACGATGGCGGCGGCAGAGAGCGCTGACGGCACGCACGTTCTCCAGGGAGACGGGCTGGCCGCCGCCGGAGTTGTTGGTGACGGTGAGCATGACCAGGGGAACGCGCTCGCGGCCCACCCGCGTGATGAGTTGGTCGAGCGCGGCCACGTCCATGTTGCCCTTGAAGGGGTGGCGCAGGGCGGGCTGCCGGCCCTCGGGCGGCAGCAGGTCCACCGCCTCGGCGCCCACGAACTCGATGTTGGCGCGGGTGGTGTCGAAGTGGGTGTTGTTGGGAACTACATCGCCCTTCTTGCACATCACGCTGAACAGGATGCGCTCCGCCGCCCGGCCCTGGTGGGTGGGGATCACGTGCTTGTAGCCGAAGATGTCCTGGACGGAGGCGCGGAAGTGGTCGAAGCTGTGGCTGCCGGCGTAGCTCTCGTCGCCGCGCATGATGCCTGCCCACTGCTCGGTGGACATGGCGCCGGTGCCGGAGTCGGTGAGCAGATCGATGAGCACGTCGTCGGCGGAGAGCAGGAAGAGGTTGTAGTGGGCGGCGCGCAGCAACTGCTCGCGTTCGGCGCGGGTGGTCCAGCGGATGGGCTCCACGCTCTTGATGCGGAAGGGCTCGATGATGGTGCGGATGGGCATGATTCCTCGCAGGGCCCGATTGTAGTGCGCTCAGGGGCCTGCGCGCGAGGATTCACGCCCGGCTTCAGTGCCGGATGAGGGTGATGCCGGGCGGCACCCGCACTTCTCCGGAAACGCCTGCCACTTTGACCTGCCCGCCCTCCTTCGTGACCACATCGAGACTGGCGGCGCGGCTCACCACGATGTCTCCCGAGGTATCGTTCACGGTGATGGCGCCGGTGCGAGTGGCGCGGATCTGGCCGGAGGTATCGCGGATGGTCACCGCGCCGGTAATGTCGTCGAGCACGATCTCGCCGCTGTCGTCGTCGATGGCAAGGTCACCCTTCACCCCGGTGACGCGGATGTTGCCGCCGCGGTTCACCAGGCGCGCGGAAGCCACGTCGGTCACGGTGAGGTTGCCGTCGGAGGAGGTGACCTCCAACCCGGCGAGGTGCTCGAGGCGGATCTGCCCGGAATGGCTGGCGAGGCGGGTGGCGCCGGCGACGCCGGAGACCACGATGTCGCCCGACTCTTTGTCCACCGCCAGCGGTCCGGCCACGTTGCGGACCGACAGCGTTCCGCTGCCGTCGTGGATCTCGACCGCGCCGCTCATGCCGCTGATCTCGATCTTGCCCGAGGTGTCGCGCACGTGGAGGGTGACGTTGGCGGGCACGATGACCTCGAAATCAATGGGGTACTCGGCGCGGCCCCAGTTGCTGACGGCGCGCGGGATGTCGGTGCGGATGGTCAGCTCGGGGGTGTTCTCGCCCTCGACCTTGATCAGGCGCTGCAGGATGCCTTTCTCACCCAGCTTAAAAAGGAAGAAGCGGTCGATCCCGACCATCATCCGGACCGAGGTAGCCGCAGGGTCACCGCGCAGGACGAAGTCGCCCTCTTGCACATCGAAGGTGATGACGCGGACGCCCGCCGCGGAAACGTTCATGGGGTAGCGGGGACGGGGACGCGCCAGGCACAGGGGCGCGCACAGCAGGAGCAGAGCGGCGAGCAGAGCTTTCACGGGCAATCTCCTTCGATGCGGGATGAGACAGGTGGCGCCCTGCTGTGCCCATCATCCTACCATCGCGCGCCGGACGCGAGGTTACGAAAGGTCAGCGGAAGTTGCTGATGAGGATGACGTCGTGGCTCAACCGGCCGCGGGAGAGCGCCAGTTGCTTGCCGTCGGGCGACCAGGCGAAGCTGAAGATCTCGTCGCTGGTGAAGTTGGTGATCTGGTGTGCCGCGCCGCCGGTCAGGGGCTGCTCCCAGAGATTGCCCACGCCATTGCGCACCAGGGTGTACTGGATGGCGCGGCCGTCGGGGGCCCAGTCGTACGCGCCGAAGTCGGGAGGAAGGGTGAGAGTGTGGAGGCGGGCTCCGCCCTCGGCGGGCATGACGGCCAATTGCGGGGACGTGTCGGGGCGACCGGCGAGGAAGCCGGCGAGCAGCTTGCCGTCCGGCGAGTAGCGGGGAGAGCTAAAGGTCTCCTGCGTGATCTGGGAGGGGGTTCCGCCCGCAGCGGAAACCCGCCACAGGATCCCCGCGGGGGCGCCGGGGGCCTGGCCGGAAGCGTTGAAGACCACCCACTTGGCATCGGGGGAGCAGTCGAGCACAGACCCCTGGAACCCGGGTACGAGAAGGGTGGGATTGGATCCGTCTTCATCCGCCCGCCAGATGCCCACTTTGCCCCCGCGAAAGGAGGCAAAGACGACGTAGTGGCCGCAGGCGGAGACTAGAAAATTGATG
>DASPRL010000362.1 GCA_035624475.1 Terriglobales bacterium | reverse complement strand
CTGGCCGCCTGGATGCCCAAGAAGGTCGAGGAACTCTCCAAGGGCATGCAGCAGAAGGTGCAGTTCATCGCCGCCCTGCTGCACGAGCCCGAACTGATCATGATGGACGAGCCCTTCGCCGGCCTCGACCCGGTCAACGCCACCCTGCTCAAGGACGTCCTGCTGGAACAGAAGCAGGCCGGCCGCACCATCCTCTTCTCCACCCACCGCATGGACCAGGTGGAGCGCATGTGCGACTCCATCTGCCTCATCAACCGGGGCCAGCAGGTGCTGGAGGGGGAGCTCAAGCAGATCAAGGCGCGCTGGGGACGCAACAACGTCCAGATCGAGTACGAGGGCGACGGCAGCTTCCTCAAGGACAACAGCCTCCTTCAGTCCTTCAACGACTACGGCAACTACGTGGAGGTGCGGCTCGCCCCCGGAGCCGACGCCCAGCAGCTCCTGCATCAGGTCTCCGCCGGCGCCAAGGTCTACAAGTTCGAGATGGTCGAGCCCTCGCTGGAGCAGATCTTCATTGACGTGGTGGGGAAGACCGATGCGTAACGTCTGGCTGGTGATCCAGCGCGAGTACCTGGAGAAGGTGCGCACCAAGGCCTTCCTCTTCACCACCATGTTCATCCCCGCGCTGATGGGGCTGAGCATCTTCCTGCCCACCAAGATGGCGACCATGAAGAGCAATAAGGTCACGCACATCGTGGTGGTGGCCTCCAGCCAGGCCACCGGCGACGCCATCCGCTCCCAACTCGCCGAACGCTCCCAGGACATCGGCGGGAAATACGCGGTGGACGTGGACCTGACCGCCAGCGACGCCGAGCGCGCCGCCCTGGCCGCCAAGGTCAAGGGCGGCGAGCTCGACGGCTTCTTGTGGGCCACCGACGACGCCCTCACCGCCCGCTCCGTCACCTACACTGCCCGCAACGTCAGCGACTTCTTCGAAGCCGCGGTGCTGAAGTCGGCCGTGACCATGGCGCGCATGCAGTCGCGCCTGACCCGCCACGGCGTCGGCGCCCAGGAGCTCCAGGACATCCTCAAAAGCGTGGATATCAAGGTCGAGACCGGGGAGAAGAAGTCGAGCGGCGAGTTCATGTTCATCTTCACCTTCATCCTGGGAGCGATGCTGTTCACCACCGTGCTGGTGTACGGCATTTCCGTCATGCGCTCGGTGCTGGAGGAGAAGAACTCGCGGGTGATGGAGGTCCTGCTCTCCGCTCTCACTCCCAAGGAGCTGATGGCCGGCAAGATCATCGGCGTGGCCGCCGTCGGGCTGACCCAGATCGCCATCTGGGCGGCACTGGGCGCGGTGCTGGGGGGGCCCTACGCGCTCGCCGCCCGCGGCGCGCTTCAGGGAGTCAGCATCCCGCCCGCGACCCTGATCTTCTTCGCCGTCTTCTTCCTGCTGGGCTACCTGCTCTACAGCTCCATGTATGCCGCCCTGGGTGCACTGGTCAGCACCGACCAGGAGGGCCAGCAGTTGCAGATCGTGGTCATGGGCCCGCTGCTCTTCGCCTACCTGATGATGTTCGGGGTGCTGCGCCAGCCCAACGCCACCTTCTCGTTGGTGCTCTCCCTGGTGCCCTTCTTCGCGCCCCTGCTGATGTATATGCGCATCATGGTGCAGCCGCCGCCCGCCTGGCAGGTCGCGCTCTCCATCGCGCTGATGATCGCCACCATCTACGGCATGGTCTCGCTCTGCGCCCGCATCTATCGCATCGGCATCCTGATGTACGGCAAGCGCCCCACCTTGCCCGAGATCTGGAAGTGGCTGCGCTACACCTAGGGGTATTGCAGATTGCAGAATGAAGATCGCAGATTTGCGGAGGGATGCCCGGAGCTCGGTCTTTTCCAATCGTCAATCTGCAATCTTCACTCTGCAATCGTTTTACAATCGCAAGCGTGGCCACTCCTGCGCCCGATGAAGTCCAGTCCGAGGTCGCCGCTGGGCGTCGCTTCACCCTGCGCCAGCGCCTGCTGCTCTGGCTGATCACCTGGGGCGGCTACCTGCTCATCCGCGGCATCGGTCCCACGCTGCGCATCGAGCTTTCGCTGGAAGAGGGCGCGCTGGAGGGAGGTTTCGGCCTGGGCGTGATCGGCGCCTTCTGGCACCAGTGCGTGATCCCCGCCGGCTGGCAGTGGCGCCAGAAACCTATCTCGGTGATGATCAGCCGCAGCTTCGACGGAGAGTACATCACGCGCATCCTGCGCAAGCTGGGCTTCGGGGCGGTGCGCGGCTCCTCCTCGCGCGGCGGGGCCATGGCGCTGAAGGGCATGCACGACGAACTGGCCGGGGGGCGCAGCGTGGCCTTCACCATCGACGGTCCCCGCGGGCCCCGCTTCGTGGCCAAGCCCGGGCCGGTGCTGCTGGCCCGCAACACCGGCTGCCCCATCGTCTGCTTCCACTTCGGCGTCGCGGAGCGCTGGACCCTGAACTCCTGGGACGCCATGCTCATCCCCAAGCCCTTCTCTCGCGTCTGCCTGCGCATGGCGCGGATGATCCGCGTGCCCGCCAACGCCGACGAAGAAGCCATCGCCCGCCTCCACGCCGAGATGCAGCAGGCCCTCGACCGCGTGCGTGACTACGCCGAGGCGCAGGTGCACTCGCGCGCCGGCGACGAGGGGTTGAAGAGGGAGCGATCCGCCTAAGGAACGACCGTGAAGTCCTGCACCAGCTCTTGTACGGGGCGGTTCCTCTCGGTCGAATAACTGCTGAACAGGAAGACGTGCAGCCGGTAGTCACCGGGTGCGAAGGGCTCATAGGGCGTGATCTTGTCCTGGAAGGTGAGTTGTTCGCCGGGCGACAATAGGCTGGCGTGCACCTGCGTGAACTGCGCCGCACCCGCCGCCACCGCGTTGCCGAGATTCACCATGCCGGGGTTCACCTTGGCGGTTCGGGCGCTCTGGGAGAGCGGCTCCCACCCGTAGTGGATGTCGATGACGTAGGCGAGATTCCCCTCCGGGATGGGCACATCCCTCTTTCCCACGTTGCGGATGACGAAGGAGAACCCGACCGGAGCCCCGGCCCGGTTCTGGGTGGAGG
>DASPRL010000361.1 GCA_035624475.1 Terriglobales bacterium | reverse complement strand
GCGGTGGCGTTGAGCACGTTGTACTCGCCGGCGAGCGGGAAGGCGAAGTCGGCCCAGGGCTTGCCGTCCCGCTCGACCGACCACGCGGTTTCTTCGGGCGTGAAGCGCTCCTCGGTGATGCGCCAGGCGGCATGGCCGGTGAAACCGTAGCGCTCGACCGGGCAGAAGGCCTTGGCGACGCACTCGTCCACGGTCGAGGCGCCGTCCCAGGCCACGATGGAGCCGCGGCGCGGCACCAGGTTGACCAGGCGGCGGAAGGCGGTCTTCACTTCCTCCAGGTCCTTGTAGATGTCGGCGTGGTCGAACTCGACCGAGGTGAGCAGCACGCGGTCGGGCATGTAGTGCAGGAACTTGGGGCCCTTGTCGAAGAAGGCGGTGTCGTACTCGTCGCCCTCGAGGATGAAGTGCTTCCCTTCCCTGACGGCGAAGCTGGAGCCGAAGTTTTCGGCGATGCCGCCGATGAGGAAGGAGGGCTTGAGGCCCGCCACCTCGAAGATCCACGCCAGCATGGAGGTGGTGGTGGTCTTGCCGTGGGTGCCGGCGACCACGATCACCTCGCGGCCCTTCAGGAATTCCTCGGCCAGCACCTGCGGGAGGGAGCGCATGGGCAGGTGGTGGTCGAGCACGTATTCCAGTTCGGGATTGCCGCGCGAGATGGCGTTGCCGACGACGACCAGGTCGGGATGCGGCTTCAGGTGCTCCTCGCGGTAGGGCTGGGCGACGGCGATGCCGAGGCCGGCGAGGAAGTCGGACATGGGCGGGTAGGCGGCGGCGTCGGAGCCGGTGACGCGGAAGCCGCGCTCGCGCAGCATGCCGGCCAGCGAGGCCATGGCGGTGCCGCAGACGCCGATCAGATGGATGTGGCGGACCGGGCTCATGACTGCGGCGCGGGCGCGACCGGGGCCGGCTTGGCTGCGGGCGCGGCGATGGTCGCCGCCTCCAGCACCGCCAGCCGCACTTCTTTCTTGACGTCCAGAGAGGCGCGCACGCCGATGGGCAGCGTGATGTTCTCCCGCTCCACGTGGCCGGAGCGCAGGCCGTAGGCCACCGGGATCCCCAGATCGCCCACCACCCGCTGCAGCACCTGCGCCAGGGTGTAGGGCTGCTCGGGCTGCTGCTGGCATCCCGGCATCTCGCCGAAGAGCAGGCCGCGCACGCCTCGGAGCTTGCCCGCCAGCTTCAACTGCATGAGCATGCGGTCCACCTGGAAGGGCTTCACGTTCACGTCTTCCAGGAAGAGGATGGTGCCCTCAGTCTTGATCTCGTAGGGCGTGCCCAGCGAGGCCACCAGGATGGAGAGGCATCCGCCGTAGAGGATGCCCTGGGCGCGGCCCTCGACCAGCGGGGTCACGCCGGAACCGGGGACAGGCGCGATCTCCCAGCGCTCCTTGCCGACGGTGGCGGCCGCCCAGGAAGGGACGTGCAGGCCGTCTTCGGCGGCGAAGTCCTTGGTGACCATGGGGCCGTGGAAGGTGACCAGGCGGGCGGCGTCGGCGAACCAGGTGAGCAGCGCGCTGACGTCGCTGTAGCCCATGAAGATCTTGGGATGGGCGGCGATCTTGTCGAGGTCCAGCTCCGGCAGCAGGTAGTTGCAGCCGTAGCCGCCGCGCGCGCACAGCACCGCGCGCACCTCCTCGCGGGTGAACATCTCTTCCAGCTCGCGCGCGCGCCGGCGCACCTTGCCGGCGAAGTAGAGGTCCTGGTCGAAGATGGAGTCCAGGTAGAAGGGCTTGTAGCCCAGCCGCCACAGGGCGAGGCATCCGGCGTCGAGCAGGTTGCGCTGGATGGGGCTGCCGGGAGCGATGATGCCCACGGTGTCGCCGGGACGGAGGGCGGGCGGCTTGAGGCGAGGCTTTTCGGCGGCAGCCATGAATCCCTAATGTTAAATGAAAAACTCGCCGCGGCCGATGAGTTGTGCCGGGCCGGTGAGGAATACTTCTTTCTCCCAGCGGACGCTCTGCGCGCCGCCGGGGGCGCGCACCTCGACCGGCGACTCCGCCTTGCCGGCGGCGATGGCGGCCACGGCCGAGGCGCAGGAGCCGGTGCCGGAGGAGAGCGTCTCGCCCACGCCGCGCTCGAAGAAGCGGGCCTCGACGGCGTGGACGTCGAGCGGGCGCACCATCTCCACGTTGATCGAGTACTTGAAGTCGTGATGCTTGGCCATCTCCGCCGCCTCCGCCTGCCAGCCCGGGCCGTACTGCTCGACGAAGACCACGAAGTGCGGGTTGCCCATGGAGACGGGGATGCCGCTGACCTCGCCGAAGGCCAGCTGGATGGAGAAGCGCTCGCCCACCTGGGGCTCGCCCATCGCGGTCTCGAAGTCGAAGCAGCTGCCGGCGCGGCGGGCGAGGCGGCACTCGCGGATGCCGGCGCCGGTGCGCACGCGCACGCGCTCGCCGCCGTGCTCCGCCACCCAGCGCGCGGCCACGCAGCGGGTGCCGTTGCCGGAGATCTCGGCCTCGGAGCCGTCGGCGTTGAAGAGGCGGGC
>DASPRL010000360.1 GCA_035624475.1 Terriglobales bacterium | reverse complement strand
TCGCGCGTGGCCAGGCCCATCTTCAGCTCGAACTTGGGGGTGGCGGCTTTCACGTTGTTGCGCCCGGCGCTCTCGACCGGGACCATGGGAGCTGCGCTGGCTTCCAAGTCTCTCTCCTTCTAAAGGTGCTGGGCTGCCGCTTCCAGTTCGGCAACGGCCTTGGCCACCTCGTCGGGCTTGGGAGCCACGCCGTGCCACTTGATGTTGTTCTCCATGAAGGAGACGCCCTTGCCCTTCACGGTGTGGGCGATGAGGGCGGTGGGCTGCGCGCCGGTGTTGGCGCGCGCCTGCTCCAGCGCCGGCAGCACCTGTTCGAAGTCGTGGCCGTCGATCTCCATCGCGCGCCAGCCGAAGCTGCGGAACTTCTCCGCCAGCGGCTCCAGCGAGAGGATCTTCTCCGTCCAGTCGTCGAGCTGCTGCTGGTTGCAGTCGACGATCAGGGTCAGGTTGTTGAGCTTGTGGTAGGGAGCGAACATGGCCGCCTCCCAGATCTGCCCCTCCTGCACCTCGCCGTCGCCGGTCAGCACGAAGACGTGGTAGTCGGCTTTGTCCATCTTGGCGGCCAGCGCCATGCCGATGCCGATGGAGAGTCCCTGGCCCAGCGAGCCGGTCGAAGCCTCCAGGATGGGCAGCATGCGCTTGTCGGGGTGCCCCTGCAGGGGCGAGCCCAGCTTGCGCAGCGTGCCGAGCACCGCCGGGTCGAGGTAGCCGGCGGCGGCATAGACGGCGTAGAGAGCGGGGCAACCGTGGCCCTTGGAGAGCACGAAGCGGTCGCGCCCCGGCCATTCCGGGTCCTTGGGATCGTGGCGCAGCACCCGGAAGTAGAGCGCAGTCAGCAGTTCCACCTCGGAGAGCGAGCCTCCGGGATGGCCGCTGCCCGCCGCCCCGATCATCTTCACGATGTCGATGCGCAGGCGGTTGGCCAGGCGCTTGAGTTCGGCGAGGGACTCCAGGCGCGGCGCGCTCATGAACGGGAGTTCTCTCCGGCGGCGGCGGCGCGCGGCGCGGTGGCGCGCTCGCTCGAGGGCTGATGGCGCTCCGGACTGGAGGCGGCCTGAGCGCTTCCGCCCGCGGCTTCCCGCGCCTTGCGCACCAGGTACTTGCCGCGCCCGGTGAGGAAGCGGGCCAGACGCTCGGCCACCTCTTTCACCAGTACGCGGTCTTCTGAAGAGAAGGCCTCGGCGCGGTCGCTCTCGGCCTCGATCACGCCCAGCACGCGGCCGGCCAGCTTGATGGGCTGGCTCAGTTCGGACCGGGTCGCGCCGCCGGGCTGTGCCGGGCCGCGCCAGGCTTGGCGCTCCACTCGCTCCCCCACCACCAGCGAGATACCGGTGCGAAAGTAGTGCCGGCCTTCGTGCAGCAACTCGGCCACGGCGTCCAGGGGCGAGGGATCGGAGGGTTGGTAGCGGCGGGCGAGCACCTGCTCGACCTCAGCCAGCACTTCGCGGGGCGGGCGGTAAGGCTTCTTCATTTTTCCTCGGGGGACAAGCAGCGACGCCGTAAGTGTACCCGCGAAGGAAGGGACGGTCAACGCCACTTCGCGCGCCCTCCCTGCTAGGATTCCCACAACCCGGCGCGGCCGGGCGAGTCCCATGGAGCGCGAGATCTCAGCCGGCGGAGTGGTGGTGCGCCAGATGCGCGGGCGCTGGCACATGGCCGCCATCCAGCCGCGCGGGCGCAAGCCCACGCCTTCCAAGACCGGCCCGCCCCAGCCCGTCCTGGCCCTGCCCAAGGGCCTGGTGGATGCGGGTGAACACCCCGAGCAGACCGCCGTGCGCGAGGTGCGCGAAGAGACCGGGGTCGAGGCCGAGCTGGTCGCCAAGCTGGGCGACATCAAGTATGTGTACCAGCGCACCTGGGGCGACCGTGCTCGCGTCTTCAAGATCGTCAGCTTCTACCTGCTGCGCTACCGGCGCGGCAAGCTGGGCGCGATCTCAGACGACATGCGCATCGAGGTGGAGAGCACCCGCTGGCTGCCGCTGGAGGAAGCGCCGAAGGTCCTCGCTTACGGCGGCGAGCGCCAGATGGCTCAGAAGGCCCTCGACTACGTCGCCCGCAACCCGGAGTTGAAAGAGATTGCAGAATGAAGATTTCAGCTTGCAGAT
This sequence comes from Terriglobales bacterium, assembly GCA_035624475.1. Lineage (NCBI taxonomy): Bacteria > Pseudomonadati > Acidobacteriota > Terriglobia > Terriglobales > Terriglobales bacterium. The sequence continues at coordinate 3,293 of DASPRL010000360.1, read as the reverse complement.
TTGAAGACTGGACCACGACGCCTCCCTTTCAATCTGCAATCTGAAATCTGCAATCTGCAATCACTCCCCTGTGACGTACGTCACTGAAGCCAGCCCGCCGACACAGGCAAGGTGGTAGCCGGCGGATAACTCCCTATGCCTGCCTGGCTGCGACCCAGCATGCTCGTAGCCGTGAGCCTCGCCCTGGCCACGGTGCTGACCTTTCCCCTCCGCAATGTGACCTCCCACAGCCTGTCCATGTTGTTTTTCGCGGCGGTGGTCATCACTTCGCGCTTCGGGGGCACCCGGCCCGGGATCGTGACCGCGCTCTTGTCGGTGGTGATTTTCGACTGGTTCTTTGACACCCGTCCCTATCACCTGGACCTGAATCTCGCCGGGCTGCTGCGGGCCGTCATGTTCCTCTGCGTGTGCCTGCTGGTGGCGGGGCTGGAAAAGCAGCGCCGCGCCGCCCTCCACTCCCTCGAGGGAACCAATCGGGAGCTGCAAGCCGCCCTCGAAGAGGTCAGGGTGCTGCGCGGCATCCTGCCCATCTGCATGCACTGCAAGCAGATCCGCAACGACGAAGGCGCCTGGATCCAGTTGGAAGAGTACATCCGCGAGCACAGCGAGGCGGAGTTCAGCCACGGCGTGTGCCCGGAGTGCTTTCGCAAGCACTACCCGGAGGCCTACCAGGCAGCACAGGCCAGAGCGACCGGCAGCTCCGATTAGCCCGCTGGCTCCGCCACCTTCCCGCGCACGGTGAGCACCGGGCAGGGAGCCTGGCTGACGATGCGGTAGGCGTAGAGCCAGGGCAGACGGTCGGCGAACATCTGCGGCGCCTTCAGGCCCAGGATGATGACGCCGGCGCCGCGCTGGCGGGCCGCCTCCACGATGCACACGGCGGGATCGCCGCCGGCGATCTCGGTGCGGACGCGCACCCGGCCCGCATCCTCTCCCAGCATCGCTTGCAGGCGCGTGTGCAGCAGGGAGTCGCGCCGGGTGGGGTCTCCGGCCATCTCCTCCCCGGGCTCGAGCACATGCAGCAGGGTGAGTTCGGAGCCGAACTCGCGCGCCGCGGAGAGCGCATAGGGCAGGGCACGCGCCGAGTCCTCGGAGAAATCGGTGGCGAACAGCAGCGCCTGGAGCCCGCTGCCGGGCCGCGCCAGGGGCACGTGCGGCCCCACGGTCAGCACCGGGCAGGGCGCCTTGCGGAAGATCTCCTCCGCCACCGAGCCCAGCACCAGCTTGCTCAGCCCGGTGCGCCCGTGCGTTCCCACCACCGCCAGGTCGACGTGCTCGCGCGCGATCAGTTCGCCCAGCACCTCGGAGACATAGCCGCGCAGTACCCAGCTGTGGTGCCGTACCCCGGCCAGTTGCTTTTCCACCTGCAACCGGACCACCAGGGCCGCGGTCTCGCGCTGCGCCTGGTCCAAGGCTACGCCCAGAGCGTCCGGACCCGCCAGGTAGTAGGTGTTGATGGGCACCACGTGCGCCAAGTGCAGGGTGGAACCGTAGCGGCGGGCCGCCCCGGTGGCATAGGAGAGGGCGCGCTCGGAGCACTCGGAAAAATCGGTGGCGATGAGGATGTTCTTGGGGGCGACCGGCGAAGCCGCCGGCGCCTCTGCCGGAGAGAGGGTGTGGGGCAAGCTCATAGCATCACCTCGTCACACACCTTTACCCTAGCAGGAGGCGGTGCCCCAATCAGTGATACCGGTCACCTGTCCCTGCCCGGCATGTCCCGCCCGCGGCTAGGCCGGCGGTGGCGCCCAGGGATCGAAGGTGCCGACGTGCCAGATGTGGCCTTCGGGATCGGCGCAGCAGAAGCCTTTCCCGCCGAAGCCCTTGTCCTCCAGCTCGATCAGCACGCGGGCGCCGGCGGCCTGGGCGCGAGCGTAGATGGCGTCGATGTCGGTGACCACAAGATACGAGGCCTGGGTCTCGGCCCCGCCAATCTCGTCCGGCTGCTTGAGCAGATTGGACGAAGCCGTTCCGCTCCCCACCGAGCCGATCATGATCATGCCGTTGCCGAAGGTGAGCTGGGAATGCACCACCATGCCCTCCGGCCCGGGCACCACCAACTGCTTCTCGAAGCCGAAGACCTGGCACAGCCAGTCGATCATGGCGGGAGCGTTGCGGTAGCGCAGGCCCGGGATCACAGTGGACCTGCAGTTCTGGGCTGGGCTTGTCATGGCCGCCATTCTGCCATCGCTGCCGCCCCCGGACTCGCAAAATCTGCGAACAAGGAGACCGGCAGGCGGGTTCCGCCGGCACCCGGGGAGGGCGGCGCTCTAAGGCGGGGGCCCGGTGCCTGAGCAAGCACGGAAGCCGTTGACGAAGGTAGGGCCGCTCGCCCGCGCACGAGGAATCTGCTTGACTGAATGATGACTCATTCAGTACACTCTCCCCAACTTAATACCGGCGCGCGTCGTTGCCATCCTCACCCCACATCTACTTCGGCGCGCGCCTTCTCCATTTCGGGCGGTGTAACCCCGGACTTTGGGTCCGGGAGGGTCCGTGTAGCCCCGGGTCTCTGATCTGGGGGATTCGGGAATCTGTGAGAGTTGTAGGCTGATGCAGCCTGCCGCGTCCAACGCGCTGAGTCCGGCTCGCTCGCCCAGAGCGCTTGCTTCCCCTCCTCTGTCCTGTTCACGGCGCCCCTTCCACCCGCCTGCAAAGCTGCTAACATCTCCTTCTTCTTCTCCAGGCGGCGTTCGTCCCGCCGCCTGCGGCTCGAGTGAGCCACGCCCATGAAGCGCATCGAGAAAGTCGCCGTGCTGGGCGCCGGGACCATGGGAGCGCGCATCGCCGCGCACCTGGCCAACGCCGGCGTGCCCTCCTTCCTGCTCGACATCGTGCCCGCGGGCGCCCAGGGCGCCGAGCGCAACAAGATCGCCGCCGCCGGCCTCGAGGCCGCGCGCAAGTCCAAGCCCGCTGCCTTCATGGAAGCCTCCCTCGCCCGCCTGGTCACCATCGGCAACTTCGAGGACAATCTGGAGTGGCTGAAGCAGTGCGACTGGATCGTGGAGGCGGTGGTCGAGGACCTGGGCATCAAGCGCGAGCTGCTCAAGAAGGTGGAAGCGGCGCGCCGTCCCGGCACCATCACCACCACCAACACCAGCGGGCTGCCCGTCGCCAAGATCGCCGAGGGCTTCTCCGAGGACTTCCGCCGCTGCTGGTTCGGCACCCACTTCTTCAACCCGCCCCGCTACATGCGCCTGCTGGAACTGATTCCCACCCCCGACAGCGACCGCGACGCCATGGCCGCCATCGCCCACTTCTCCGACCTGCGCCTGGGCAAAGCCATCGTGCACGCC
>DASPRL010000359.1 GCA_035624475.1 Terriglobales bacterium | reverse complement strand
CGCGCCGCAGGCCATCACGAACGCCACCACCACTACGCCCACGCAGAGGAAGCTCACCCACGCCTTGGAGAAGCGACGCCCGAAGAAGAACATCAGCGCCGCCCCCAGCATGGGCAGCAGCGGGATCACCCAGATGTGCTCCAAGAAGAACATTCGCTAGTTCTCAGTTCCCGGTTCCCGGTTGAGCCTTCGTGCCCTTCGTGTTTCCCGTTGTGTCCTTAGTGGTGCGCTATTGGTTCTCCGTTCACCCGATCACCCGATCACCCGATTTCTCACCACTTAAGCAAATCCACCTCATCCACATTGACCGTTTCCTTGTTCCTGAAGAACGCGATCAGGATTCCCAGCCCCACGGCTGCTTCCGCTGCCGCGTCGGTGATCACGAAGATGGAAAACACCTGCCCGTGCAGGCCGTACATGTGGCTGAAGGCCACCAGGTTCAGGTTCACCGCGTTGAGGATCAGCTCGATGGACATGAGGATGATGACCACGTTGCGCCGCGTGAGCACGCCGATGGTCCCGATGGCGAACAGCGCCGCCGCCACGACCAGGTAGTGCAGTGTGCTGATTGGAGTCATTGCAACCTCAGTTCTCAGTTCCCGGTTCCCAGTTCCCAGTTTTCAAATCACCAAGTCAGCAAGTCACCCAATCTCAAATCCTCTTCTTGGCCATGACCACCGCGCCCACGATCGCCACCAGCAGCAGCACCGAAGCGATCTCGAAGGGCAGCAGGTAGTTGACGTAGAGCATCTGCCCGATCTGCTGGGTGTTGGCGCTCTCCGGCAGCGCCGCCGATCTCTCCGGAAACAGCTCATGTCCCTTCAGGTACACGAAGATGAAGATGGCGCCCAGCACCAGCGCCGCCAGGCTGGCCACGAACCACTGGCGGCTGAAGCGGTACTCCTTCTCCGCCCGCTCGATGTTCACCAGCATGATCACGAAGAGGAACAGCACCATGATGCCGCCCACGTACAGGATGATCTGCACGCCGGCGACAAACGGGGCATACAGCATCAGGTAGAGCCCGGCCAGCGAGAGCAGAGTGAAGATCAGCGAGATGGCCGAGTGCACCGGGTTCTTCTGCACGATGACGGCCACGCCCGTCACCAGCGCGATCCCCGCCAGCAGGTAAAAAAAGAAGGTGGTGGCCACGGGCTGGCCGGCGGCCGGCGCCGCTGTCTGCTGCAACAGGCTTGTGGCCAGAAGCATCATTTCTTGTACACCGTGGGCTCCGGCCCTTCCTCCAGGGTCTTGCGGTCCCAGATGAGGCCGTCGCGGGTGTAGCTCGCCAATTCGAAGTCCTGGGTCAACTCCAGCGCGTCGGTGGGGCAGGCGTCTTCGCACAGCCCGCAGAACATGCAGCGGCTCAGGTCGTAGGTGAAGTTGGTGAGTTCCTTGCGCCGGGTGTTGGGATTGCGCTCACTGGAGACCACGATCAGGTGCTCGGGACAGGCCAGCGCGCACAGGTCGCAGGCGATGCACAGGGTCTCGTTGGTCTCCGGGTTCACGTTCAGCCGGGGCGCGCCCCGGTAGCGCTCCGCCACCTGCGGACGCTGCAGCGGATACTGCTCGGTGTAGATCTCCTTGGGATGCTGGTAGCGGAAGGTCAGCGCCAGTCCCTTCAGCAGGTCGACGAGGAAGATCTTGCGAAGCACTTGCGAGGCCGTCATGCCAGCACCCCCACGAGCGCGGTGGCGATCAGCACCGCGATGCCGGTCGGGATCATGAACTTCCAGCCCAGACGCATGAGCTGGTCGAAGCGGTAGCGCGGGAAGGTCCCGCGATACCAGATGTAGAGATACATGAAGACGGCCACCTTGGCGGTGAACCAGAAGATGTCCTGCACGCGGTCGCGCACCGGGGGCGCCAGCAGCACCACCCCGATCCCGCCCAGCACCAGCGCGAAGGCGGCCAGCCCCCAGGTCTGGATGCGGAAGAGCGGGTGCTTGGGCATGCGCATCACCCCGAGGAATCCCACCAGGGCCAGAAAGAAGAAGAGCAGCGCCGGAAAGAGCGAGAAGACGAAGTCCACCGCCCCGCCCTGCCAGTAGCTGCCCAGCGTGATGCTGGGGCCGTGCCAGGAGGAGAAGGGCCGCAGCCAGCCGCCCAGCCAGAGGGTCACCGCGATGGAGGAGACGGCCACCATGGCCGCGTACTCGCCCAGCATGAACAGCGACCAGCGCAGGCCGCTGTACTCGGTGTGGAAGCCGGCGGTCAATTCGCTCTCCGCCTCGGGAAGGTCGAAGGGGGTGCGGTTGGTCTCCGCCACCATGGCCACCGCAAAGACGAAGAAGGCGATCAGTCCCAGGGGAAAGAACTTGAAGACGAACCAGACGTGCTGCGCTTCCTGGGCGCGCACGATGCCGATCATGCTGAGGGTGCCGCCAGCCGGGTTAGCGCCGCCGGTGCCGTAGATCTCTCCCAAAAAGCCGCTGCCCCCGGCGAAACTGGTCATCAGCACCGCCGAAACCACCGCCATACCCATGGCGATCTCGTAGGAGACCATCTGCGCGCTGGAGCGCAGCGAGCCCAGCAGCGGGTAGTGCGAGTTGGAAGCCCAGCCCGCCATGATCACGCCCAGGGTGGCCAACGAGGCCACCCCCAGCATGAACAGCAGGCCGATGTTCATGTCGGTGACCGCGTGCGTGGGCCCGAAGGGCACCACGATGTACACGGTGAAGGCGGCGATGACGATCACCACCGGGGCCAGCCAGAAGACCAGCTTGTCGGCGCCCTCGGGGATGATGTCTTCCTTGATGAAGAGCTTGATGGCGTCGGCGATGGGTTGCAGCAGCCCGTGCGGGCCCACCCTCATGGGCCCCAGCCGCACCTGCATGTGGGCCAGCGCCTTGCGCTCCAGCCAGTTCATCGACATCACCACCAGCGACACCCCGCCGAAGATGATGAGGATGTAGATCAGCGCCCACAGCGGGTCGCCCGCCTGCCCCGGCGTCACATTCGATTTCAGATACTCCAGAAAGCTCTGCATCTCTTCCTTCGTGCCCTTCGTGTCTACCTTTGTGCCCTTGGTGGTTAGACCTTGAAAAAGCTCACCACAAAGGACACAAAGGTCTCACAAAAGGCTCACTGCCAACCGGTGCCCATCACGAAACGTCGGATCCCGTCCTTCAGGTGGACTGTATTGAAGTTCAAGAGCAGACCCAGATTTCTGCCGCTTAGTTTGAGGTACGACAAAAGCTGGGCTTCATGGATCGGTGCGATGCCATCCACGCTCTTTACCTCAATCACCACCACTCCTTCAACAAGCATGTCGACGCGATATCCGACCTCCAGCTTGGTACCTTCATAAACCACTGGCAGCGGAACCTGCGTCTGTACATCCAAACCCCTCAGGCGTAGTTCCTGGGCCAGGCAGGCCTCATAGGCGCTCTCCAGCAACCCCGGCCCGAGGACCGAATGCACCTTCATGGCGGCATCCAAGATCAGGCGACTGACTTCGTTGGCGCTCCGTTTCGCCCTGAGAGGTACAACCGTCATCGCTTCTTCTTTCCTTCGTGGCCTTCGTGTCTACCTTGGTGCTCTTTGTGGTGAGCTTTTTCTTAACGGTCTACTTCTCCTAAGACGATATCGAGAGTGCCAATGACCGCGACCACGTCCGCCACCAGCCCACCGATCACCATCTTGTTCAGCGCCTGCAGGTTGACGAACGAAGGCGGACGCACGCGCACCCGGTAGGGCTGGGTGGAGCCGTCGCTCACCACGAAGTATCCCAGCTCGCCCTTGGGCGCCTCGATGGAGTGGTAGATCTCGCCCACCGGCGGCTTCAGCACCTTGGGGATCTTGGCCATGATGGCGCCTTCGGGGATGCCTTCCACTGCCTGCCGGATGATGCGCAGCGACTGCCGCATCTCCGCCACCCGCACCAGGTAGCGGTCGTAGGTGTCGCCGTTCTGCCCGGTGGGGATCTCGAACTCGAAGTCTTTGTAAGCGGCGTAGGGCTGGGCCTTGCGCAGGTCCCACTTCACCCCGCTGGCGCGCAGCACCGGCCCGGTCACCCCCAGCGCCTTGCAGTCCGGGCCCGACAGGATGCCCACGCCCTTGGTCCGCTGCACCCAGATGCGGTTGGTGGTCAGCAGTTGCTCGTACTCGTCGATCTTGGGCTCGAAGAAGTCGCAGAACCTCTTCACGTCCTGCTCGAAGCCCTCGTAGGTCTCGTACTGGCAGCCGCCGATGCGGAAGGAGTGGGTGGTCAGCCGCGCCCCGCAGTACTTCTCGAAGATCTTGAGGATCTCTTCCCGGTCGCGGAAGGTATAGAAGAGCGGGGTCATGGCCCCGATGTCGAGGGCGTGGGTGCCCAGCCAGAGCTGGTGGCTGGCGATACGGTTCAACTCGGTGAGGATGACGCGGATGTACTGCGCCCGCGGCGGCGCCTCCACGTTCAGCAGCTTCTCCACTGCCTCGCAGTAGCCCAGCCCGTTGGAGACCGCGGCCACGTAATCCATGCGGTCCACGTAGGGGTTGAACATGGCATAGGTGCGGTGCTCGGCGATCTTCTCCACCCCGCGGTGCAGGTAGCCGATCACGCACTCCGTGCCCAGCACCTTCTCGCCGTCCAACTTCAGGATGACGCGCAGCACGCCGTGGGTGGAAGGATGCTGCGGCCCCATGTTGAGGACCAGTTCGGTGGCGTCCAGGAAGGTAGGGTCTTTCTTTTCCTCGAAGGCCAGGATGGGGTCGGTGCGGGTGGTGGACTCGCTCATTGGCCGCTCTCGATCCCCAGGTTGATCTGCACCCATTCCTGGTCCTGCTGGATGATGCCGTAGTCCTTGCGCAAGGGATGGCCCTTCCAGCCGTCGGGCAGCAGGATGCGGCGCAGGTCAGGATGGCCGTCGAAGCGGAGGCCGAACATGTCGTACACTTCCCGCTCCAGCCAGTTGGCGCTCTCCCACAGCGAGGTGGCGCTGGGCGCGCTCTCGCCCTCGGCGATCATGGTCTTGATGCGCACGCGCTCGTTGCGCACGAAGGAATAGAGGACCCAGAGCACGTCGAACTGCTTCTCCCGCTTGGGATAGTGGACGGCGGTGACGTCGACGCAGTAGTCGAACTGCTCCTCGTCGCGCATCGCCTGCAGCACCGGCAGCACGATGCTGGGGTCGGCGATCACGTAGTTCTGGCCCAGGTAGGTGAAGGGCTGGAGGCCGGAACCGAAGCGCTGGCGCAGCCGCGTGACCATCTCCGACTCCCAGGGCAGGGGCACCGGCCCCGCCGGCTTGGGTGGAGGCGCGGGCGCGGCTGGCTTGGCGGCGGGCGGAGCGGCAGCGCCAGGTGCGGCCGGCTTCTCCGACGGTGCGGCAGCGCCTTCGGAGGGCTTGGGAGGAGCGGGCTGATCGCTGCCTTTGGTCTCGTCGGCCATGTTCCCTGAAGCGTGGCGCGGTTCGGAAGAACGTTATTTTGTAACAGCTTGCAGAAAGGGTGTCAACGGAACCAAATCACTGCGACAGGTGATGAAAATCACAACAGCAGCGGATGCGAAACTCCGCAGTCTCAGATCCACTCCAGGGCGCCCTTCTTCCAGATCCAGACGTACCCCACGATCAGGATGGCGAGGAACACCATCATCTCCACGAACCCAAATAGCCCCAGCGCCTTGTACTGCACTGCCCACGGGAACAAGTACACCGTTTCAATATCAAATAAGACGAAGAGGATGGCGACGATGTAGAAGCGGACGGTGTAGCGCTGGCGGGAGTCGCCGATGGGGTCCACACCGCACTCATAGGGCATGAGCTTGATCTTCTCCGGCTTGCTGGGGCGCACCAGCTTGGCCACGATGAGGGTAGCGGGGATGAGCACCGCCACCACCGCCGCGAAGATGAAGATGGGAACGTAATTGCTCGGCATGGTTCCTCGCGCGAACAGAAAATAGTACGCCCTTCCCCGCGTGGCGGCAACCGCGGTTGCTATAATCCCTGCTTCGCATCGCGGACGAATCCGTGGCCCTCGACGAAAAAATCTACGCGCAGCGGCGCGCCAAGCTGAAGCAGATCGAGGCGCTGGGCCAAGCCGCCTATCCCACGCGCTTCCCCGCCACCCACACCGTGCCGGAGATCCTGGCAGGCTACTCCGGCAGATCCGGCGAGGAGTTGGAAAGGGAGCGGGTGACGGTGCGGGTAGCGGGGCGCATCATGGCCATCCGCCTGATGGGCAAAGCGGGCTTCGCGCACCTGCAGCAGGGCGGCCAGCGCCTGCAGATCTACGTGAAGAAGGATGCGGTCGGCGACAACGGCTTCGAACTCTACCGCCTGCTCGATCTCGGCGACCAGGTGGGCGTGGCCGGCTACCTGTTCCGAACCAAGACCGGCGAACTCTCGGTGCACGTGGACGAGCTGACCTTCCTGGCCAAAGCCCTGCTGCCGCTGCCGGAGAAGTGGCACGGCCTGCAGGACGTGGAACTGCGCTACCGCCAGCGCTATCTCGACCTGGTGATGAACCCGGAGGTGCGCGAGGTCTTCGTGAAGCGCAGCCGCATCATCCAGGCCATCCGGCACTTCTTCGACGGGCGCGGCTTCATCGAGGTCGAGACCCCGATGATGCAGCCCATCGCCGGAGGCGCGGCCGCGCGCCCTTTCATCACCCACCACAACACGCTCGACCTCGACCTGTATCTGCGGATCGCGCCCGAGCTCTACCTGAAGCGGCTGACGGTGGGGGGCCTGGACCGCGTCTACGAGATCAACCGCAACTTCCGCAACGAAGGCATCGACCGGATGCACAACCCCGAGTTCACCATGCTGGAGTTCTACCAGGCCTACGCCGACTACAAGGACCTGATGGAGCTGACCGAAGCCATGTTCCGGCAGGTGGCGGAGGAGGCGAACGGCTCGACGCGGGTGACGTTCGAGGGCCACGAGATCGACTTCGCGCAGTGGCAGCGGCTCTCCATGCGCGAGGCCATCGTGAAGTACTGGCCGGAGAAGGCGGGCGCGAAGCCGGCGCTGTCCGACTTCGCCGACGCCGCGTCGCTCAAGAAGCTGGTGGAGCGGCTGAACGCCAGCCGCGCCCACGGCCCGAAGGGCGTGACCGTGTCCGCGCCTGCGCGCCTGGACGGCGTGGGGGTGGAGAGCATCGAGCACGTGGCCTTCGACGCCGACCCCGGTCGCACCATCGTGGCGCTATTCGAGGCGGTGGCGGAGCGGCAACTCATCCCGCCCACCATCCTCTACGACTTCCCCAAGTCGGTCTCGCCGCTCTCGAAAGACAAAGCCGGCGAGCCCGGCTGGGTGGAGCGCTTCGAGGTGTTCATCGCCGGCATGGAGCTGGGCAACGCCTTCAGCGAGTTGAACGACCCGGAGGAGCAGCAGCGGCGCTTCGAGGAACAGGTACGGGCGCGGCAGAAGGGCGACGAGGAGGCTATGGCCGAGGTGGACCACGACTACGTGCGCGCGCTCAGCTACGGCCTGCCCCCCACCGGGGGCATGGGCGTGGGCATCGACCGCCTGGTCATGCTGCTGACGGGCTCACGCTCCATCCGCGACGTCGTCCTCTTCCCCCTGCTGCGGCCGGAGAAGATCACGGAATCAACCACAGAGGACACAGAGGGCACAGAGAAGAAATCTTTGTGAGATGTCCTCCTTCGCGAGGCGAAGCCGAGCGGAGGATCTGTTGCTGCGGCTTGCGCCACCGGATTGGTTGCGCTGGCGTTATCGTCAGATCCTCAACGAGCGTGCTTCCTTCGTGTCTGCTTCGTGTCCTTCGTGGTTCAGCTTTTCAAATCTCACCACGAAGGACACAAAGGATCACACAAAGGGCACGAAGGAATGCGAGGCGGCAGGGGAAGATGACGGCGAAGCAATTGTTGCGGCGGCTACGGAAGTATCCTCCCTACCTGGGCGCGGGCGTGCGCGTGACCGAGCTGGCGGAAGACTTCAAGACCATCGGCGTGGAAATGCCGCTGCGCTTCTACAACCGCAACTACGTGGGCACGCACTTCGGCGGGTGGTGGCCTACTTGGCTACCGTATGCTGGCGGCTGTTCTTCCCACTCACCCGCTAGTCTTCCAGAGGAAAGGAAGCGTCAGGCCGCCGGCTTCTTGCGCAGGGAGTCGGCGAGAATGCCGATAGCGAAGCAGGCCGGGGCCGGGGAGAGCGCCATCCATCCTCCCGCGTGCTTGCTCCACTCCTTCTCGCCGAGGACGGCGCCGTCCACCGTCTCGGTGCGGCCGTCGCTGTAGGTGACCTGATAGGTGCCCTGGTAGCCGTAGAAGGTGTCGGGGCGATGCAGCACGGGCAGCGTCACCCGCCAGAAGATCGCCGCCGCGGCCAGCAGCAGCAGCGCCGGCGCGGCCAGGGACGGGGCCTTCATCTTCTCCAGGATGCCGGTGATCAGCAGCGAGGCGATAGCGGCGCCGATGCCGACCCCCATCGCCACACCTACGCCCGAGCCGTCGAGAAAGTGACCGCTCAGCAGGTAGGTCAGGACCAGGACCCCGATCGCGAAGACCAGAATGAGGATGATGCCGAGGGCCCCGCCCTTGCGGGGAGCGCTTGCGTCCGCCATGGTGCTCTCCTTTGGGGGAAGCGGAATTGTAGCGCAGAATCGAGGCGTCAGACCTCAGACGTCGGACGTCGGCAAGACAATCTGCAATCTGAAATCTCAAATCGGCACTGGGTAGAATAGGCCGCATGCTGCAAGCTGCGGATCGCGATCGTCTGCGGGTGGTGCTGGTGGCCACGCGCAACCCGCTGAACCTGGGGGCGGCGGCGCGCGCCATGAGCAACTTCGGCTTTCTGCGGCTGCGCGTGGTCAATCCCTACGAGGTGGCCTTCCGCGAGGCGCGCTCGGCGGTGGGCGCCGAGCCCCTGCTGGCCGAGGCCGAAGAATTCAAGAGCGTGGCCGAGGCGGTGGCTGACTGCTCGCTGGTGGTGGGGACGACGGCCGCGCGCGGGCGCCAGCCACAGCATCCCCTGAGGCGGCTGGAAGAGGGGGCGGCGCTCATCCGCCGGCGGCTGAAGAGCGGGCGCGTGGCCCTGGTCTTTGGATCAGAGAAGCGCGGGCTCTCCAACGAAGACTTCAGCCACTGCCACTGGCTGCTGCGCATCCCCACGCGCGCCGAGCGTCCTTCCATGAACCTGGCGCAGGCGGTGGCGGTGTGCCTGTACGAGTTGGCGCGGGAGGCGCGGCCGGCGCCCGCGGAGAAGGTGAGGCCAGCGGCGGCGGGCGAGGTGGAGCGGCTGACCGAGGTGCTGCTGGAGACGCTGGCGGCGAGCGGGTATCTGAAGCCGCGCGCGGGCGCGGCGACGCGGGAGAAGATCCGCCGGCTGGTGCGGCGGCTAGGGCTGCCGGCCTCCGATGCCAATGTTTGGCTGGGCATGTTGCGGCAGGTGGCGTGGAAGTTGCGGAAGGGGTAGTCGCCGGTCGCCAGAAAAGCACACCACAAAGGGCACAAAGGCGGAGACGAAGGGCACGAAGGAAAACAAAGTTCCCAAGCGCGGCGGCGAACATCTAAACTGCTGGGAAGCACGGCCGAGGGCGGCTGTGCCACACGGGAGCGGCTATCCACACAGGAGGCCGACTCGGCCAGCGACGAACGACCAACGACGAACGACTGAAACAAGCAGGTACCCATCCATGGGATTTGACTTCGACCGCGAAACCCGCCGCAAGCTCGGCTACCAGCTGATCGACGCCATCAACGACTACTTCTCTTCCCTGCCCGAGCGTGCCGTCCAGCTTCCCCTGGAAGCGCGCACTTTCGGCCAATTGAGCGACCGCATGCCCGATCTGGGCGCAAGCGCCGAGGCCGTCCTCGACGAGGCCTGCCGCGAGCTGGTGGACAAGGGCTTCCACGTCCCCAGCGCCAACTACTTCGGGCTGATGAACCCCACGCCCACCTATATGGCGGTGCTGGCGGAGGCGCTGGTGGCGGCGCTGAATCCGCAACTGGCCACGCTGGCGCGCTCGCAACTGGCCTCGAAGATCGAGAGCGAGTCGGTGCGCTGGATCGGGGAGAGGATTTGGAGAAGTGCAGATCCCTCGCCTGCGGCTCGGGATGACAAGAATCGAAAGGTCGCGTTCGACGGCACCTTCACCAGCGGCGGCAACGAAGCCAATTTCAGCGCGCTGGCGCTGGCCCTGGCGACGCACTTCCCGGAGTCGGTGGAGGAAGGTGTGGCCGCGATCGGCGCGAAGCCGGTGCTCTACGCCTCGGCGGAATCGCACCATTCGCTGGACAAGTCGGCGGGACTGCTGGGGCTGGGACGCAGGGCGCTGCGACGGGTCGCGGTCAACGAGCGCGCGCAGATGGAGGTCGCCAAGCTGGAAGCAGCCATTGCGCGCGACCGCGCCCTCGGACATCGCCCCTTCTGCGTGGTGGGGACCGCGGGCACCACCAATTCCGGCGCCATCGACGACCTGGAAGCGCTGGCCGCCGTCTGCCGCCGCGAGCAACTGTGGCTGCACGTGGACGGCGCCTATGGCGCCGCCGCCGTCTTCTCCGACCGGCACCGCGAGTTGGTGCGCGGACTGGAGCAGGCGGACTCCATCACCCTCGACCCGCACAAGTGGCTGGCCATGCCCTTCGCCGCGGGCGTGGTGCTGACCTCGCACCCGGAGAGCCTGCAGGCGGCCTTCGCGGTGGCCACGCCCTATATGCCACGGGTGGCCGGGGCGCAACTGCTGGACAACTTCAAGGTGAGCGCGCAGTGGTCGCGGCGCATGAACTCGCTGAAGTTCTGGCTGACGCTGCGGGTGCACGGCCGGCTGGCCTACGAGGAGATGATCGACCGGCAGCTCAAGCTGGCGGCGGGCTTCTCCGCCTGGGTGCGGCGCTCGGAGGATTACGAACTGGCTCTGGAGCCGCAGTTGCCCATCGTGAACTTCCGCGTCCAGGGCGGGAACGAAGAAGAGGTTGCGGCCGCCAACGCCGCGGTGGTGGACGCAGTCACGCGCGACGGGCGGCAGTGGATCTCGCTGACCCGGGTCAGCGGGCGCAGCGTGATGCGCATGATGGTGATCAGCTATCTCACCGGGGAGAGCAACCTGGAGCAGCTCCAGGAGGCGCTGGTGCGCGCCGCCGAGGCGGTGCCGGCGCGCACACGAGCGCGGTGACAACGGCGGTTGCTTTCCCGCGAGCCAGCCTCGACAATTGAAGGGCTGGACTCCGCGGCCGCTATGTACCCTGCTCGAACGCGCGCGCACATCCTGCCTGCCCGGCCGGGACGGGCGCGGCTGCTCCCGGTCCTCGGCCTGCTGCTGACGCTCGCGGCGAGCGGGCTGCCGGCGCAGAACAATCACGACGCCGACCATGGCTCCAGCACGAGTCCTTTTCCCAGCCTGAGCGCGCAGGAGCTGGTGCGGCGCGCCGCCCAGGCCGACCTGAAGGAAGAAGACCCACCCCACTACCAGATGTACCGGGCACAGCGGGAGCAGCCGGCGGGATCGCGGATCACGCTGCGGGTGGAGACCCCGCAAGGCCCGGTGGGACGCCTGCTCTCCCTCGACGGGCGCCCGCTCACCGCGGACGAGATGGCGGAGGTGGAGAAGGACCAGCAGCGCATCCTGCGCGATCCCGCCTGGGTCAGCAAAGACCAGAAGCAGTTCCAGGAGGAGTCGGAGCGGCGACGGCGGGCGCTGGAAGCCCTGCCCGACGCCTTCCTCTACCAATACGACGGGGTGGAGCCGGACGGGCTGGTGCGCATCCGGTTCCAGCCCAACCCCAAGTTCGAGCCGACCTTCCGCGAGGGCCAGGCCTTTGCCAGCATGGACGGGCAGGTGTGGATCGATCCCAGGGCGGAACGCGTGGTGCGCATCCACACGCAACTGTTCCGCGACGTGGATTTCGGCTGGGGGATCATCGGGCGGCTGTACAAGGGCGGGCACATCGAGATCGAGAACGGGCGCATCCCCGACGGCACCTGGCGGGTCACCCGCATCGACGTGGACCTGAGCTACCGCATCCTGTTCAGCAAGAAGCGGGCACAGCAGAGGGTGAGCTACTCGGATTTTCAGGCGGTGCCCGCCACGCTGAGCCTGGAACAGGCGGTGGAATTGTTGCGGCAACACGCTCAAGCCGCCGACGGGGGAAGGTAAGACATGCTCGAGGCGCTGCGGGAGGCGCTGGAGCGGCCGTGGCGCCCGCTGTCGCGGCCGGCGCTGGCGGCGTGGCTGGCCTTCTACGCGCTCTTCCTGCTCTACGCGCTGGTCGCCCACGGCGGCTACCTCTTCATCGACAACGTGAATCTGGTGGTGCACGAGGCCGGGCACGCCCTGTTCGGATGGTTCGGAGAGACGCTGGGCCTGATGGGCGGGACGCTTTTCCAGTTGCTGGTGCCGCTGCTCCTGGCGACCTACTTCTTCTTCCAGCGTCAGACAGCGGCCACCGCTTTCTGCTCCTTCTTTTTCTTCGAGAACTTCCTGCCCATCGCCACTTACATGGCGGACGCGCGGGCGCAGCAGTTGCCGCTGGTGTCGATCGGCGGCGGGGAGGACGTGGAGCACGACTGGTTCGTCATGCTCTCGCGGGTGGGGCTCTTGCAGTGGGACACGCGCCTGGCCTTGGTGGTGCGGCTGCTGGGCTGGGCGGGGATGCTGGCGACGGTGGGATGGCTGGCGTGGCGGGCGCGAGCGGCGGAGCGCTCCTGAGACGGCGGGGCAGCCGCGCCCGCGCCCGCCGGCATCCAAGAGGCCAGGGGCGGAACTTGCCCGCGGCACCGCGGGCGGCTACTGTAAGCGCAGGGCGTGACTTCTGATGAGACTGGAGCCGAGGACGAGCAGGTGCGGTGGACGGCTTGCCTTCTGGGCGGCCGTGGCGGGCGTGGCGGCGTTGCTCAGCCTGCCGGCGCGCGCGCAAGAGGACCGGTGGCCGCGCTGCGTGCCGCCGCAGAGCGCGGCCCAGGCTCCTCCTCCGACCTCGGCTTCGCCCGTTCCGTCGCAGAACCTCAGCCCGCCGGCGAGTCCAGCGCCGCCAGCGACGCCGGCTCCCGCCGCGACGGCGCCCGCGGCGCCTGTCGTGCCCCCGGGAAGCCGCAAGCTGGGAGCCGAGGTGGACGTGGGCGGCCAGCCGGCATGGACCGACACCGGCCTGGACATCCAGCCCGGCGACAAGATCACGGTCACCGCATCCGGGCAGGTGAGCTACACCGGCAAGAGTTGCGGGCCGGAGGGCCTGCCGCGGGGCTGGCTCGACCTGATCCGCTCGCTGCCCGTGAATGCGGCGGGCACCGGCGCGCTCATCGGCAAGATCGGCAGCGACGGCAACGAGGTGCCTTTCCTGGTGGGCGCGAGCAAGGAGATCACCGCCGCCCGCGGCGGGCGCCTCTACCTGGGCCTGAATCAGGCGGGCAACGATAGCGCCGAGGGCAGCTTCCACGCCAGGATCTCGATCGCGCCGGGGAAAGCGGCGGGCGCGGGCCCGGCGGCGGCGGCGGTCAAACTCGATCCCGAGTTGCTGCGCCAGATCCCGCGGCGGGTGGTGGACGCCCAGGGCAATCCCGGCGACATGGTCAACTTCCTGCTGGTGGGCCCGGAGGAGAAGGTCGCCGCGGCCTTTGAGGCGGCCGGGTGGGTGCAGGTGGACCGCACCAACCAGGAGGCGGTGCTGCACGCGGTGCTGGCCACGCTCAGCAAGGAAGCCTACGTGCAAATGCCCATGAGCGAGCTGTATCTGTTCGGGCGGGCGCAGGATTACGGCCTGGCGCGTGCCGAGCCGGCGGTGGTGGTGGCGCAGCGCCATCACCTGCGGTTGTGGAAGACGCCGCTCACCATGAACGGGCAGACGGTGTGGGCGGGCGCCGCCACCCACGATCTGGGCTTCGAGAAAGACCAGCGCACCGGGGGCATCACCCACCATATCGATCCCGCCGTGGACGACGAGCGCGAGTTCGTGGGCCAGACCTTGAATGCCACCGGGCTGCTGAGCGGGCTCGACCACGCCACTCCCGCCGACCCGCTCCAGGGCGACTTCCAGACCGCCACGGGTGGCAGCTTCCACTCCGACGGAAGAGTGCTGATCCTCGTGCTCAAGTAGGCGGCGAGCGCGATCGCGCGACTCCCGCCCCCGGCATCGCATCTACAATAGAGAAGGAAGGATCAGCCTATGCAACTCACTATCTCCAACGAGGAATGCAGCCTGTTGGCCAGCATCCTCACCACCTACCGCGCCAATCTGCGCGCGGAGATCTACCGCACCGAGGGCGCGGACTTCAAGAAGCTGCTCAAGCGGGAAGAAGAGCTGCTCGACCGCCTGCTGCAGGAGCTGCAGGCGCAGGTCCCGGCCTGAAGGCGGCATCAGCCGTCGAGGAAGCGGGCGCGCTCCTCGGGCGTGGGCAGCGGGCGGCTTTCGTAACGCCCAAAGAGGCGGTAGCGGTGGCGCGCGACAAAGTCGTACAGCGCGTCGCGCAGCCGCCGGGGCAGCCAGCGGAAGAGCGCCGCCGGGAGGGAGAAGCCGGGCAGCCCGCGCGCGAGGCAGGCGACGGCCTCCGAGCGCGCCAGTAGGCGCTCCCCGGGAGCGCCGGGGTCGAGCACCAGGTAGAAGGTGCCGGGATCGGAGGAGCCGGCGGCGGGCAGCGTGATGCCGTGCCGCGACAGGATGGCTCGCCCGGCCGCCCCCTGCAACGGCGCGAAGCGGAAGACGCCATCGCGGTCGCGGCGCAGAGTGCGGCGCACCATGGTGTTGCAGAATCCGCAGAGGCCGTCAAAGAGGACGACTGGATGCCCGCCCGGAGCTGAATTCCCCTCGCTCATTCCACGCACTGACAGCGTTCAAAGATAGTAGTCCCAGAGCTCCCTTCAGCCACTCCATGAGTCCCTCCAAGCCTCGTCCTGCCTGGGGACGGGCGCGGGCGAAGGCGGTTTGCGCACGTCGGGGCGCTCGCGCGGAGTCTCCCGGGGAATGAAGCGCCCGATCACCCAGCCCAGCAGCAGCACCGAGAGCACCAGGCCGGCGAAGGCCCACTCCAGTTGGCGGGCCAGGGTGAAGACGAAGGGCTCGCCGGCGCCCGCGGCCAGGCGCATGTGCAGCGCGAAGATCAGGGGCACGAAGACCACGGCGATGCCGGAGAAGGCCGCCCAGAAGCGGGCGCGAGCGTGGTTGCCGCAGAGATCTTCCAGGATCTGCAGCAGGGGCGGGCGCAGGTAGAGGAAGGTGGCCAGGCAGGCGGCCAGGGCCAGGCCCAGGCCGCAGAGGAAGGGGAGCGCGGCGGCGGTCATCGGGATTCCTCCTTTCTGGTTCCTGTCGTCAGTTTGTTCTGTACGGACAGAAACACAATCCCAAAAAAAATCTTCAGCCGGCCTGGAAGTGCAGCAGCTTGCGCAGCTTGCCGCGCATGTGGCCCAGGGCGCGCACCGCGCCCGGGGGCATCTGCCGGACTTCCTCATACAAGCCGGTCATGGTCTCGAAGAACTCGGACATCTCGTGCAGACGCTCGCGGAAGTAGGCGTCGCCGCGCTCCGCCTCGGCCAGGCACTGCCGCAGCAGCTCGCGGGTGGGGTCCACCTCGCGGCGCTTGCGCTGCTCGATGATGAGGCGGAACATCTCCCAGACGTCCTTGAGCGCCTGGTAGTGCTCGCGGCGGTCGCCCAGGATGTGCACGGGGTGGACCAAGCCCCAGCTCTGCAGTTCGCGCAGGCTGGTGGAGACGTTGGAGCGGGCCACGGAGAGGGTGCGGGCGATCTCGTCGGCGGGCAGGGGCTGGGGCGCCAGATAGAGCAGGGCGTGGATCTGGGCGACGGTGCGGTTGATGCCCCAGCGCGTGCCCATCTCCCCCCAGTGCAGGATGTAGCGCTTCTTGGTCTCGGAGAGCGTGGTCATATCGTCCGTCGTTTCTGTACAGACAGAATATACTGAATGCGATGGCGGTCTGTCAAGAGGGCCCGAGGCCTGGAGGGGCGCGGACCTAGAGCTTCTGTAGCAGCT
>DASPRL010000358.1 GCA_035624475.1 Terriglobales bacterium | reverse complement strand
TTGCCGGTGATGTTCTCCAGCACGCTCACCAGTTCCTGGAGCTGCTTCACCACGTAGGCGATGTCGGCCGGGCTGGGCTCGGCCTCGCGGCAGAAGGGGACGTCGAGGACGTAGAGGCGGGAGCCGGTGAGGGCGGCCACGTGCTCGAACCACTTGACGTAGGTGTTGCATCCGACGAAGTTGCAGAGCACCAGAGAGGGCCGGGGCAGCTTGCCGCCGGTGGGAGTGATGCCCTTCAGGTAGGAGCCGATGTCAGCCTTCACATAGGCGCAGTTGTCGGCGGCGTAGCCCAGTTCCTCGGCGGCCAGGATGGGCTCGAGCGACTGGTGGCGGATGGCGAGCTGCAGGGCGTTGATCTCGGGGTAGAGAGGGACAGCGTCGAAGGCCTCGAGCAATTCCACGCAGTTGCCGGAGATCATGAGGGAGACGCTGGGCGGCAGGCCGGTGTGGGCGGAGGAGTCGAGGCGCTGGTACCACTTCAGCATCAGCTCCTTCTGGCGCTGGTGGATCTGGCCGCGGTATTCGCTGGTCTTGGCTTGAGTCATAGCATTCAGCAATCAGCACTCAGCATTCAGCCAGTGCAAGATCCTCCCTAGTCGAACAAGAGCGACTCCACGAACGTCTCCACTTCGGTGCGCAAGCGCTCGAAGGTGAACATCTTCTCCTCGAACTCCAGCAGCAGGTGAGGGAGGGCGATGTTCTCCAGCTCGCGCTTGAAGAGGACGTAATCGAAGTACGCGGGCTCGCAGAACTTGGCGATGAGGAAGATGACCGCCTGGGCGCGGTGGCGGCGCACTTTCTCGATCAGGCCCTGGAAGCGGGGGCGGCGGAAGTCGTGGCGCACGCTGGAGTAGACGCTGTGCTCGACGTAGCTCTCGGCCAGCGCGCCCAGGGCGTCGCCGTCGGGCGTGACGTCCTGGCGGAACCACTTCTGTCCCAGCACGAAGTCGTCGTCCACGATGTAGCAGCCGGCCTGCTCCATCAGGCGGATGAGGTCGAGGGGCGGCTGCTCGCAGAAGGCGCCCTCCACGATGACGCGGATGTTGTCGCGCGGCTTGGCGGCGCGGTCGGGCAGAGCCTCCAGGGCGCGGTCCAGCAGCGCGATGTGCTCCTCCACCGGCAGAAAGGCGCCGGCGCGCACCAGCAGGTAGAGCTCGGAGGCGGGCAGCAGGTGAGGACGCTCGGAGCGCATGTCGGAGAGCCGGCGGATCAGCCCGCGCTGCCGGTTGTAGAGCGCGATGGAGTGCTCCAGCGCGCCCTGGGCGGGCGCTTCGCCGCCCAGCACTTCCAGGCTCAGCATCAGGCGCTGGTACTCGCTGCGCAGGAAGTCCACGCTGGCGTGCGAGGCCGGGTTGTGCGGCAGGTGGAGGAAGTCCACGTACATCTGGGGGAAGTTGCGCTTCATCACGAAGCAGAGGTTGCGGGCGGAATCACAGATAGAAGAAAAGAGCAGGCCGTCCAGCGGCTGGAGGTGGCCGGTCATGCCCATCTCCATGGTGGTCTTGACGATGGAGCAGATGAAGGAGCCGAAGCGAGCGTCGGCGTGCTGCAAGTCGAGGCGGTCGCCGGCGCCGTTGAGCCCCACCGGCAGCATGCCGCAGGCGTGGATGAGCTCGGCGGGAGCGTAGACCGGGAAGTAGCCGATGGCCTTGCCGCCGGGATGCTGTTCCTTCCAGCGCCGCACCGAGGCCAGGCTCAGGTCGGTGACGATCTGCTCGCACTGTTCGAGGACTTGCTGCATCTCCCCACCTTCAGGACAACGGTTCTCCTAGCCCGCCATGGTGAGGCCGCCATTCACGCTGACCACCTGCCCGGTGACGTAGCGCGCGGCCTCGGAGGCGAAGAACAGCACCATGGGAGCGATCTCTTCGGGCTTGCCCAGGCGCTTGAGCGGGATGGCATTGACCACCGCGCCCAGGATCTTCTTGGTGAACTCGTCCTGCTGCATCTCTTCCAGCAGCGGGGTCTCGGCCAGGCCGGGGCAGACGATGTTGATGCGGATGTTGTCGCGGGCGTGCTCGCGGGCCAGGGTCTTGGAGAAGGCGATGACGGCGGCCTTGGAGCCGGCGTAGATGGCCTCGCCCAGAGAGCCCACGCGGGCCGAGTCGGAGCTGACGTTCACGATGCTGCCCTGCTTGCGCTCCTTCATGTGAGGCAGCACGGCGTAGCAGGTGTGGATGACGCCGCGGTAGTTCACGCCGATCACGCGCTCCCAGAGGTCGGGGGTGGTCTTGAGGAAGGGCATGAGGCGGTCCCAGCCGGCGTTGTTGACCAGGATGTCGAGCTTGCCCAGGCGCTGGATGGCTTCGGCGACTGCTTGCTGCACCTCATCCAGGCGCATGACGTCGGCCTGCACGGCGATGACTTGACGGCCAGTGGCCTGGGCGATGTCGCGGGCGGCGGCCTGGGCCTCGGGAAGGCGGAAGTCGAGGATGGCGACGTCGGCGCCGGCCTGGGCCAGGGCTTCGACGATGGCGCGGCCGATGCCGCGGGCCCCGCCCGTCACCAGGGCCGACTTGCCGCTCAGATCCACCGGGCTGCGGTGATTTTCGCTTGGCATAGACCTCGTGTCCCACGGGCGCCCCACGCGCCCGGCCTCTCAGCGTTCTGCGATCAGCGGCTCTCCTTCATCCACCAGCGTGGCGTCCGCTTCCGTCCACGCCGTCTTAGCTTTTGGGAGCTTGTCCAACTGGAAGAGCTGGATGGCGTTCTCGCGGAGGAGCTTGCGTTTGACCTCTTCCTTGAGGCCCAGGGTCTCGAGCTGCTCCAGGTTCTCCTTCCAAGGCAGGCCGTTGGTGCCCCAGATACATCGGTCGCGCCCCAGGCGGCTGTTCACGAACTGCAGGATGGGGGGAGAGAGGTAGCGGGGCATCCAGGCGTCGACGCCGAAGTAGACGTTGTCCCACTTGTAGCAGACGGAGATGAGTTCCTCGACCCAGGGCCAGCCGGTGTGCGCGCCCAGGATCTTCAGGTCGGGGAAGTCGCAGGCCACGCGATCCAGGTAGATAGGGCGGCCGCAGTCGCTGGGCATGGCCTCGAGCACGTGTCCCACCTGCATAGAGACGGGGACACCCAGCTCGACGCACTTGGCGTAGAGCGGGTACATCTTGGCGTCGTTCAGGGGGATGTCGAAGCCGTAGATGTGGACGTAAACACCCTTGAAGCCGTGGCGGGTGACCGCGGTCTCGATCTCGGCCAGGCTCTCCTTGATGCGGAAGGGGTTGTAGCCGGCCAGGCCGACGAAACGGTTGGGGTAGCGCTCGGTGTACTGCAGGACGTCTTCCAGGCGGGTGTCCATGTACATCCACTTGCGCCAGTAGGACCACATCTTGGCCTGGCAGATGAAGACGCGCTCGACGCTGGCCTCGTCCATGAGGCGGAGCATCTCCTCGACCGAGGGATAGCGGGGCAGGCCGCCGATGGAGCGCTCCATGCGGCACTCCAGCTCGCCCTGCTTGGCGCGGTCCCACTGCTGCATGAACTCCTGGGTGGCCACGTAGTACATGCAGTCGATGGCGGGGACGGCGGCGGGCATCTTGAGGACGCGGGCGGAGGAGTCCTGGGGCTGGTGGGTGGCCCGCTTGGTTGGCGCTGCGCGCATGGAGTTTCCTCCCGAAGGCACTACTCTGCCGGGTCTGGACACGAATCGCTGTGACTGAAGTCACAGG
>DASPRL010000357.1 GCA_035624475.1 Terriglobales bacterium | reverse complement strand
CACCCCGCCCACCGCCGCCGATCTCGGCGTCGACCCCAACGCCTACGTCGAGTACCAACCCAACCAGGGCCAGGTGCAGATCACCTATCCCGACGGCTCCACGGAGACGCGTCCATGGCCGCCCAAGTGAGCCCGCGCTCTGCCCGCCCGGCGCCCGTGGCCGCGCGCCCGCCCGCCGCCCCTGCTCCCGCCTGGCGCAGCTACCTGGGCGACATCCTGTGGGCGGCGCGCGTCATCGCCGGCGCCGTGATCCTGGTGGCCGGACGCAGTTGGCCTACCTACTGGCACCAGCTCTCGTTCCTGGTCATCCTCGCCGTCCTCACCTATCCCGTGCGCTCGGTGCGCTGGGGGACGATCTACAACTTCTTCCTCGCCGGCTCTCTGTTCGCCTGGGTGATCGTGGGCGTGCAGTACGTGATCGAGAGGGTGATCTTCGGCGGCCACCTGCCGGTGGTGGGCAGCGTGCTGGTGGCGCCCGTCAGCGAGGAGATCGGCAAGGTCCTGCCGCTGCTGCTGCTGGTGCTGGCGGGCTGGCGCGGCTTCCGCATCAGCTACGGGGCCTGCGATCTCATGCTCTGCGGCGCCGCCCTGGGCAGCGGCTTTGGGCTGCTGGAGGACGCCTTCCGCGGCGCCCACTCCTATCCCACGCCCTCCGGCCCGGCGCTGTTCGGCCTCGCTCTCTTTCCCGACAGCTACGGCGGCTTTCTCGGCCACGGCGCCGCCACCGCCTTCGTCGCCCTCGCCCTGGGCTTCCTCATGTACGCCTGGCGCTGGCGCCGCTGGCTGGTGCCCGCCGTGGTGGCCGCTCTCCTCGCGCTCTTCTGGATGATGGTGGACCACGCCTTCGCCAACTTCGCCACCTTCGGCTTCTCCCAGCCCTGGCTGGCGCCGGTGCGCTGGATGTGGCAGCTCGACGGCAACGGGCGCCTCTCGCCTTACGTGCTGCTGGCCCTGATCCTGCTCACGCTGGCGGTCGAGCGCCTGCTGCTGTGGCGCACCCTGCGCGGCTTCCGCCGCCTGCCCGCCTCCGCCTGGTTCGCCTACTGGAAGCGTCCCTGGCAGCGGGGCTGGGGATATCCCCAGTTGCGGGCCACGGTGCGGCGCGTCTGGGCTTTCCTGCAATACGTGCTCTCGTATCGCCGGCTCGCCTTTCTCATGCTCCACTGGAAGGGCGACGCTCCTCCCGACCGGACGGCGTTTGCACCCTTGATCGCGCGCTACACCGGCAAGGTGGTGGTGGCGCAGATGGCAGCGAGGCAATCATGAAGTCCTTCTTGTCGTGGATGGCGGCGCTGGCGGTGGTGGCCGGCCTGGCCGCCGGCGGCTACTATCTCTACCAGCAGGCTTCGGGCGGCGGCAGCGCGGGCAGCGGAGCGGCGGGCTCCGGCGGTCACGTGATGACCGCCTCCTCCACCGGGGTCTCGCTTGCCCTCACCAACGGCACCCACTACGTCCTGACCGTCACCATGAAGCAGGGCACCGAGCTGGTGCGCTTCGAGATCGCCCCCGGCCACACCGAGACCAAGAGCTTTCCCGCCGGCACCTACTCGGTGGACGGCAAGATCTCCGATCCCAGCACCGATCCCTTCTCCACCTCCTGGACCTTCCAGGAGGGCCAGTACAACGCCACCTTCTCCCGTGACCAGCAGACGGGACAGGTGGCGGTGCTGATGGAGGCGGGGCAGGCTCAGGGACAGAGCCAGGGCAGCCAGGGCAAGCCCAAGGCGCCGCCCAAGTCGCGCCCCTGACCTGGAAACTGGAAACGAGAAACTGGAAACTGTCTTACGGCTTGCGCAGCAGGATCTCCACCCGCCGGTTCTTCTGCCGCCCCTCGGGATTGTCGGAGCCGTCGGGGTTCTTGTTGGGGGCCACCGGCTTGGTCTCTCCCCAGCCCTTGGTGGTGATGCGCCCGGCCGCCATCGAGGCGTTCCGCACCAGCCACTCCTTCACCGAGTTCGCCCGCTGGTCGGAGAGGCGCATGTTATAGGCGTGGGTGCCCTTGCCGTCGGTGTGGCCCTCGATGAGCATGGTGTAGTCGGGATAGGCGGCCGCCACCTGGCCCACCTTGCCCAGCGCGGCCGTGGCCTCGGGCTTGAGCGTGTACTTGTCGAAGTCGAAGAGCACGTCGGCGGCCAGCTCGATGCGGATCTCCTGCTCGGTGACCTTGGCGCCCAGGTCCTCCAGCACGCCGTGGATGCCGGTGCTGGCGCCCACGAT
>DASPRL010000356.1 GCA_035624475.1 Terriglobales bacterium | reverse complement strand
CGCTCCGCCTGGGTGACCTGGGCCTCGGCAGGGGTCTTCACCGTGGAGGAGCGAGTGGAGGCGGCGTGGCGCAATTCCTGGCGCAGCACCTGCGAGTCGATGCCCAGCTTCTGGGCGATGTCGTTGGCCAGCTCGTCGCGCACAATGCGGCTGGGCACGCGGTGGACGTGCGGCAGCAGGAAGTTCACCGCCTTGACCTTGCCCTCGGCCGTCCGTACCGGGAACTGCTGGCGCGCGCGCTCGATCAGGTAGTCGAAGTATTTCTCGGAGCCGCGCAGGGCCTGGGCATAGGCGTCCTTGCCCTTGCGGCGCAGGAACAGGTCGGGGTCGAAGCCCTTCTCCAGGGTCAGCACCTTGATCTGGAACTCTTCTTCGACCAGCAGGCCGAGAGAGCGGTCGGCGGCGGCGGCGCCGGCGGTATCGGGATCGAAGTTGACCACCAGGTTCTTGGAGAAGCGGCCTAGCAGCTTGGCCTGGGCCTCGGTGAAGGCGGTGCCGGAGGAGGCCAGCACGTTGTGGAAGCCGGCGGCGAAGACGGAGATGCAGTCCATCTGGCCTTCCACCAGGATGGCGTAGTCGAGCTTGCGGATGGCTTCCTTGGCGCGCTCCAGGTTGTAGAGCACCCGGCCCTTGGAGTAGATAGCGGTCTCGGGCGAGTTGAGGTATTTGGGGCCGGACTTGTCGTCGGTGGCCAGGGTGCGCCCGGTGAAGGCGATCACCTTGCCGGCCTCGTTGGCGATGGGGAAGGTGATGCGGTTGCGGAACTTGGAGTAGAGCGCCGTCGGCCGTCGGCCTTCGGTCGTCGGCTGTTGGTCGTCGGTCGTCGGTCTTCGGTCGTCGGCGGCCTCTTTCCACGAGAACAGGCCCGAGGCCTTGAGGGTCTCTTCGTCGAAGGAGCTCTTCACGGCGTCGCGCAGCAGGAAGCCGGAGTCGGGGGCGAAGCCCAGGCGGAACTGGCGGATGACCTCGTCGCCGAGGCCGCGGCCGGCCAGGTACTCGCGGGCGTGCGCGGCCTCCGGCCGGCGCAGTTGCTGCTCGAAGAAGGCGCAGGCGCGCTCGTGCAGGTCGAGGAGTTGTCCCCGCAGCTTGGCGTCCCGGGCCTCAGCGGGGGTGGCAAAGGACTGCTTGGGCAAGGGCACGCCCAGCTTCTCCGCCACCCGGCGCACGGCTTCCGGGAAGCTGAGGTTCTCGATCTTCTGGACGAAGCTGAAGACGTCGCCGGAGGAGCCGCAGCCGAAGCAGTGATAGAACTGGCGGGTAGCGTGGACGGAGAACGACGGCGTCTTCTCCTGGTGGAAGGGACAGAGCCCGCTGAAATTCTGCGCCCCCGACTTCTTCAGTTTGACGTACTCGCCCACGATGCGGACGATGTCGGCCTGCTGCTTCAGGTTGTAGGCGAAGTCGCCGGGGTTGGCCATGGCAGGTGCCTCAAGTCTAAGCCAAGTGGCCGGCGGGACGAAGAGCGCGCGACTGCCCGGCGCTGTGGAAATCACCGTTTCCTTGTTGAAATCCGGGCATTCCCTCGTCCCGCCGGCACTCTGCTGGGATAGAATCCCTCCCACCCGCTATCCCACTTCGAGGTGCATGCATGCGCGCCAAGACTTTGTCGGCCCTGTTCGTCGGCCTGGCTCTCCTTCTCCCCGCCCGCACGCAAGCGGGCGACGACGCAGTCACCGAGATGAAGCCGGTTTCGGTGGCGGCCTTCAAGAACGGCCTGGCCTTCGTGATCAAGCGAGGCACGGCGCGGCTGAAGTCGGGCGAAGGCCGCATCGGCTTCGCGCCCGCCGCCACCCTGGGCACGCTGTGGGTGGCACCCGCGGGCGAGGGCGTCTCGCTCGACGAATTGGTGGCCTACCGCTACGAGCGGCCCAAGTCGCGCACCGCGCAGTCGGTGCAGGAATTGTTCGCGCTCAACGTGGGCAAGACGGTCACGCTGGAGTACAGCAACAAGGAGATTACGGGCGAGATCCTGCCGCTGCCCGAAGAGAAGCCCGAACCGGGGGCCGCGGAAGCAGGTGCGGTGGCCATCCCACGCCCCGCCGGCCTGCTCCTGCTCAAGGTGGACGGGAAGACGGTGGCGCTGAACGCCAGTTACGTGAACATCCTGAGCTTCGCGGGCGAGCCCAACACGCAGGTCATGGCGAGCGAGAGCCTGAAGGCGCTGCGCTTCAAGCTGAAGGGCGGCGCGGGCGAGAGCGCCGACCTCACCATGGGCTACCTGGAGAAGGGCCTGGGCTGGACGCCCTCCTACCTTCTCTCGCTCAAGGACGAGAGCACCGCGCAGATCACGCTGCAGGCGGTGGTGATCAACGACGCCGAGGACGTCGCCGGCGCCGACCTGTTCTTCGTGGTGGGAGTGCCCAACTTCCGCTACGCCGACGTGCCTTCGCCCATGGCGCTGCAGCAGTCGCTCGCGGAGATGATCGGGATGCTCTCGGTGAACGGCCGCGGCGTCGGCGGCCCCATGTCAAATGCGGTCATGTCGCAGCGGGCCGCCTCGGAGACTGAGTACCGCGACTATGTGACCTTCTTCCCGAGCACGGTGGGCGAGCTCGTGGGCGCGCCCGAGGAAGACCTCTTCCTCTATTCCAAGCCCGGGGTCACGCTGGCCAAGGGCGAGCGCGCCACCTACAACGTCTTCAGCGCGCCGGTGGCCATCGAGCACATCTACGAGTGGGAGGTGGCGCCCAGCCAGCAGCTCGACCGCTACGGCAATCCCACCCAACAGACCCCCGACACCACCGAGAACAACGTCTGGCACTCGCTGCGCCTGACCAACTCGACCAAGTTTCCCTGGACCAGCGCGCCGGCGCTGGTGATCTCGGGTACCAAGCCCATCTCCCAGGACACGCTGCTCTACACCCCCAAGGGCGCCAAGACCAACCTGAAGCTGACCGTGGCCACCGACGTGCGCGCCAACCGCCAGGAACTGGAGGTGGCGCGGCAGCCGCGGGTGCTGCGCTGGAACAACTCCGACTACGACGCGGTCACGGTGGAGGGCACGCTCAAGGTGCGCAACTACAAGTCCAAGGCCATCAGCCTGCACATCACCAAGACGGTGCCGGGCGAGGTGCTGAGCGCCTCGGACGATGGCAAGAGCGAGAAGCTGGCCGAGGCCATCCGCTCCGCCAATCCCACCACCCGCCTCACCTGGGAGGTCACGGTCAAGCCGGGCGAGGAAAAGGTGATCACCTACCGCTACAAGGTGATGGTGCGGTCGTAGGGCACCGACCGAACCGGGGCGTCATCCTGAGGCGCTCATAGCGCCGAAGGATCTCGCGAGCAGGACTGAAAAGCCTCCGAGTCGGGAGTCTCGGTGCACCGCGCGAGATCCTTCGCAGCCTGAAGGCCGCTCAGGATGACGCCGTCCGAGTTGGGCGTTGCCCAACCCGAAGGCGCTTACCGCAGCCGCTCTACCTTGCCGGTGTCGAGCGAGTAATAGCTCTCGACGATGGTGAGCTTCTTCTCCTCCACCCGCTTCTTCAGGATGGGGCTCTGCGCCAGCAGCGCCAGCGCGGCCTGGTGGACGTGGTCGCGGGTGGCGGGCTCGACGTCCTTGCCCTGGGCTTTCGCGCATGAGGCCTGGATGGGCCTGACCACCGCCTCCAGGTTGGCGGTCGGCATCTTCTCCCCGGAGCAGGCGGCCTTGACCGCGCCGCAACTCTGGTGGCCCATGACTACGATCATCACCGTGCCCAGGTGCTCGACGGCGTACTCCAGGCTGCCGATGGCCAGGGGATCGGGGCTGTTGCCGGCGGCGCGCACCACGAACAGGTCGCCCAGGGTCTTGTCGAAGACGAGTTCGGGGGCGACGCGGCTGTCGGCGCAGGCCAGCACCGCGACCGGAGGCGACTGCGTCTTGGCCCACTTGGCGCGGTCGGCAGGCAGATTGCGCGCCTGCGGATGCCCCGCGACGAAGCGGGCGTTGCCCGCGGCCAGGTCCTGCCAGAGCTGGTCGGGCGAGGGCGGCGGCGACGCAGGATGGTCCTTGGCGAAGAGCAGCAGGCCGCAGCAGGCGGCCAGCAGGAACGCGCGGAGCTTCATAGGGCTTCCCTCCGGCGCGGCAATCTATCACGGGGGGCGCAGAGTTGGGCGGGGAAAAGCGCCTAGCGCGTGCCGCGGGACTCCTTCTTCAGGCGCTCGATCTGGCCGGCGTGGTTGGGGTCGTGGACGGCCATCATGCCGATCAGCTCGCCCAGCGTGACTTGGCGCTTCTTCTCGGGGTGGAAGGCGGCCTTCTCGTCCAGGTCGGCGGGCTTCAGTCGGCGCAGCAAGCGGACGTTGGCGCGGCGCGCGGCCCGGTAGGCTTCCAGCAGTTCCGCAGGCTTCGCTTCCAGATAGCCGAGGTGGCGGGCCCAGTCGTCCTGGTCGATGGGGGCGATGGCCGGCTCCTTGTCGGCGAGCATCTGGCGCAGGCGGTAGCCGTAGAGCACCTCGACGTCGGCCAAGTGGCCGAGGATCTCGAGGATGCACCACTTGTCGGGCGCGGGCTTGTAGCGCAGCGCCTTGTCGTCCGCGCCGGCCACCGCGGCCACCACCATGCCGGGGCCGCGCTCGATGGCGTCAATGTGGGCGCGCAGTTCGTTGTCCGTCATCTCCCACCTCAGACCCGCAATTCTACGATGGTGGCCCCGGCGCCGCCCTCGTTCTGCGGGGGCTCGGTGACCGAAGCCACGTGGGGGTGCGACTGCAGATACTGGCGCAGGGCCTTGCGCAGGATGCCCATGCCCGAGCCGTGCACGATGCGCACCCGCGGCAGCCCCGCCAGGAAGGCCCGGTCCACGAACTTCTCCACCGCGCGGGTGGCGTCGTCCACGGTCTGGCCGATGACGTTGATCTCGGTGGGCGCGGCCGCGTCGTCAGCCAGCGAGACCGAGACCCCGCGGGCGCGCGCCGCCTGCACGGGAGAAACCGCGGCCCGCGCCACCACCTCGGCGATGTCG
>DASPRL010000355.1 GCA_035624475.1 Terriglobales bacterium | reverse complement strand
TCGCCGAAGGTGGGGCGGTTGCCCACGTTGGTCACCGAATCGAAGCACTCCCCGTTGACCTGGGTGCGGGTGATGTAGACGCCGTCCAGCGGCGCCAATTCGTCGTAGCGGCTGAGGTTGATGGTGGGGACGGTGTACTTGTGGCCGAAGCCGCGGCCGCGCCCGGGCACGGAGACGATGCTGAAGACCCGCCCCAGCATGGCGCGCGCCCGCTCCACGTGCCCCGCGGAAAGCAGTTCGCGGATGCGGCTGCTGGAGACGGGCTCGCCGCGTGCCCGCATCTCGGGATAGACCTTGACCTCGTAGCCGGCGGCGCGCGCGTACTCCTGTAGCCGCTTGACGTCGCCCTGGGCCTTGTGCCCGAAGTGGAAGTTCGAGCCCTCGTGCACCTCGCGCGCCTTCAGCCGCTTGCCTAGGATCACGCTGGCGAAGTCCTTGGGCGTGGTCAGCGAGAGGTCGCGGGTGAAAGGCAGCACCAGCACCGCGTCCAGCCCCGAGGCCTCCAGCAGGCTCAGCTTCTGCTCCAGGGGCGTGATCAGCTTGGGGGCCACGTCGGGATGCAGCACCCGCAGGGGATGCGGCTCGAAGGTCACGGTCATGGAGCGCGCCTGGAGCGCGCGCGCCTGCCGCACCACCTCGCGCAGCACGTACTGGTGAGCGCGGTGCACCCCGTCAAAGTTGCCCACGCTCAGCACCGTGGGCCCGAAGTCCGCCGGCACTTCCTCGAGATGTCGGAAGACCTGCATCCTGCGTCCTGCCCCCTGCCTCCTAGATTTCAAACTCCAATTTCATGCCGTCATAGGAGAGTCTCACCGCATCCGGCAACTGGCGGTTGGTTTCTTCATGCGGCAGGTCGTGCGCGATGTGGGTGAAGAAGGTGCGCCGCGGCCGGATGCGCTCCACCAGCTTCAGCGAGTTCTCTACCGTCGAGTGGGTGGGATGCGGGCGGTGCCGCAGCGCGTCCAGGAAGAGGATGTCCAGCCCCTGTAGCTTGCCGAAAGACTCCTCCGGGATGCTGCTGACATCGGTGAGATAGGCGGCGGCGCCGAAGCGGAAGCCGTGGATCACGGCCTCGCCGTGCAGCACCTCCACCGGCTCGAAGCGCGCTCCGAACAATTCCACCGGCCCCTCGATGCGGTTGAGCTCCACCTGCGCGATGCCGCCGTACTTGTAATTGCCGTCGAAGATGTAGCGGAACATCGCCTGCAGGGTCTCGGCGGTGGCGGCGTGGGCGTAGAGCGGGATCTTGCCTTCGCGGTGGAAGGTGAGCGGACGCAAGTCGTCGAGGCCGAGGATGTGATCGGCGTGGGCGTGGGTGTAGAGCACGGCGTCCAGCCGCTGGATGCCCTCGCGGATGGCCTGCTGGCGGAAGTCCGGTGTGGTGTCGATCAGCACCACGCGCCCGCCGTACTCCACCAGGATGGAGGGCCGGGTGCGATGGTCGCGGGGATCGCTGGAGTGGCACACCCGGCAGTCGCAGCCGATGGTGGGCACGCCCATGGACGTCCCGCTGCCCAGCACCGTGAGCGTGGCCTTCATTTCTTCACACCCGGGGCGGGCGGCGGAGACTCGGGCGGATGCATCACCGCGTTCAGCACCTCGAGATACCCCAGGCGCAGTTCGTAGAGGCGCTCGTCCAGGAACTTGCTCTCCTGGGGCGTGAGGTTGCCCTTGGTCTTTTCGCGCAGCAGGTCGAGCGTGTCGATGGTCTGGCGCGCACCCAGCACGTCGACCCGCGGCTGCCGGCCTTGCTCGTGCAGGATGCCCAACTGCAGCATGGCGGTCATGTAGAGGGTGGTGGCCAGCTTCTCGAAGGTGATCTGCAGGTCCTGGGGACGGACGCCGCCCAGGTCGGCGGCCAGGCGCGCGTCCACCTCCTGGCCGGCGCGCGCGTAGGCTTGCTGCGCGTCTTGCTGCTGCGCGGCGCTGGGCGGGACCGCGCCCGCCAGGTCGGCGGCCGAGGCCACCTCGCGCACTACCTGCGCGCCTTCCGCGCGAGGCTTCTCCGGCGGGGTGGGGATCTGCGAGGGGTCCAGCTCGGCGGTCTCGTGCGCGTCCGGCCGCCGCTCGCCTTCCTCGGTGAACTTGCGCCGGTCTGTGACCACGAAGTCTTCGGGCTTCTTCTTTTCGTTAGGCA
This sequence comes from Terriglobales bacterium, assembly GCA_035624475.1. NCBI lineage: Bacteria > Pseudomonadati > Acidobacteriota > Terriglobia > Terriglobales > Terriglobales bacterium. Next base: position 214 of record DASPRL010000355.1, on the reverse strand, counting down.
TAGGTCCTGCTTAGTCTCATTGACGGTCGACGATTGCCTCATTGACGAATGCTGGGATCACCGGCATTCCAATCGTCAAAGCCTCAACCGTCAATCTCTCTCTGGCAACGTGACCACCGTCGCCTTGCTGCCTTCGATCTCGACCTCGGCGCCAGGCGCAGCCGCCTCCCGCCGGATGTACCCCAGCGCCAGCGTGCGCGGGCCCTTCTCCGAA